>DATDEV010000131.1:0-4927 GCA_036522995.1 Polyangiaceae bacterium | reverse complement strand
GGCGCGGGATCTTCGGAGGTCTTCTGCTCGTCGTCCGAGCCGCACGCGGTCGCCAGAGCCAACGAGGCCAGCAGCAGCGTCGCCTTGAGGTATTGCATGCCCCATCTGAGCGGGCAGGGCGACAATGGTTCCCCAGAATCGACCTGCCCTCGACACCCGGCCGCGCTAGTTCCAGTCGTCGATTTTCAAGTCGTGGGGCGCGGGCAGGCCGGCGCCGGTTTCGACGAGCTGCTTGAGGCTCAGCATGAAGGTTGCCCACTTCATGCTGCAATGGGCCGTAAATTCGACAGCTTCGCGCCAGTTGCGATGGCCGAAGATGACGACCGTGTGCTCGCCCCGTTGTGAGAGAGCGAACGTGACGTCGGTGCCCAGCCATTCCTCGGGACCCGACGTCACACGCCAGACGACCTGCTCGTTCGGGTGTAGCTCCCGTAGCTGGAACTCCATCTGACCCTTGAGCTCGCCGGCCGGGGAACGAAACACGACCTTGATGGTGCCGCCTAGCTTCGAATCGCCGGACGTCTCCCTGGACCACCAGCCGGCAACGCCCTCGACCGTGGAGAGTGCGGCGTATACCTTCGAGATCGGTGCCTTGATGCCAACTTTGTGAATGATGTCTACCACTGTGTCCTCCGCTTGGTTCGGGATGACACTTCTCTAGCGCCCAGAGCGGGGGGTCTGGGAGTAACAAGCGCGGCGCGATCGCGGCTCACTTAAAGCACCGGGCTTTGCGATTGTGTTCAACGCGCGCGCTGCCCGCGTGTTCTACGGGGGGTGACGCGGCCACTGCCCCTGGTTTCTGGTCTATTGGCTGCGCAGCTCTTCGTGGCCGGCGCGCTCCACGCGCAAGCAGGCGAGGACGCCGAGGAGCCCGAGTTCGAAGGCGTGGCCGAGGTCGAGGCGCCGCCCAGCGAGCCCAGCAAGCGCGTGCTCGAAGGCGAGCAGCTCACGAGCATTCCCGGCACGCGCGGCGATGCCCTGCGTGCCATCGAAGCGCTGCCAGGCGTCAGCCGCACACAGTTTGGCGTGAATCCAGGGCCGCCACTGCTGCGCGGCAGCCCGGCCTACGAGAGCGCGGTCTTCTTCGACGGCTCGTCCACGCCGGTGCTCTACCACTTTGGCGGTCTCACCAGCATCTTCAACTCTCACTTGCTGGAGAGCGTGACGCTCTATCCGGGCAACTACTCGGCGCGCTACGGGCGGGCCGCCGGCGGCATCGTCGACGTCCGCGTGCGCGATCCGAAGTCTGACCGACTGCACTTCATGCTCGAGCTCAGCGCCATCGACAGCTTCGCGCTGGTGGAAGGCCCTGTCGCCGACAAAACCTCGCTGGCGCTCGCTGCCCGGCGCAGCAACGTCGACCTGTTCATCGGCGCGCTGATCGACGACGAGTCGACGGCGGTGATCGCAGCGCCGGTGTACTGGGATTACCAGGCGATCTTGAGCCATCGCTTCAGCGACCAGCACCACCTGCGCGCAATGGTTTACGGCAGCTACGATGCCTTCGAGCTCCACTTCGGCAAGGCAGCCGCCGAAGATCCGTCGCTGCACGGCGAATTCGGCGGCCGCGACACGTTTCATCGCGTGCAGCTCGAGCTGAAAAGCCGGCTGAGCAGCGTCGTCGAGCAGCGCCTGATGCTGTCCGGCTTGATGGAACCGGGTCGGGGCCAGCTCGGCAGCGTGAGCTTCGATTTCGAGAGTTACATCGGTACGGCGCGCGCCGACTGGGCGATCTTTGCCGCTCCCTGGCTGCGGCTCGACGCGGGTCTCGACGTCGTCATCTTGGGCGCTCGCGGTCGCTATCAGGGGCCGGCGCCCGCACCCACGGAAGGCCTGCCGAGCCAGGGGTCGCTCGCCAGCGAGACGCAAATCACGTTCGATGCGTCGTTCCTCGCTCCGCGGCCTGCGGCCTACGTGGAGGCCAAGATTCAGCCTACGCCCGCCGTGCTGGTGCTCCCATCAGTGCGCTTCGACCACTACGGCAATGGCGGCGACTTCAGCATCGACCCGCGGCTCGCCACGCGCCTGCGCGCGACCGAGACCACCACCTTCAAGGCGGGTGTGGGCAAGTACTCGCAGCCGCCCGAGTACTGGGAAGTCTTCGAAGCTTTCGGCAATCCCGAGCTTCGACATTACAGCACGCTGCAGACCTCGGTCGGCGTCGAGCAGGAGCTCGGCCGGCACTTGCACGTCGATGTCGACACCTTCTACAAGCGCTGGCAGGACCGGATCGTCGGTACCCCGGGCGGTGTGGCGCCCGTCTACGTGAACGGCGGCAGCGGCAACGCCTACGGCCTCGAGTTGCTGCTGAAGGCACAATTTACAGCACGAACACAGGCTTTTGCCGCCTACACGCTGTCGCGCAGCACGCGCCGCGACGACCCGAGCGCCGCGCCGCGCCTGTTCGACCACGACCAGACGCACAACCTGTCGCTCACCGGCAACGTCGACCTGGGTCGCGGCTGGCAGTTCAGCGCGCGCTTTCGCTACGTGACCGGCGATCCATACACCGCCGTGCAAGGCGTGGTTTACGACGCCTCCAGCGACACCTATCGGCCGCTGTACGGCGAGCTGTATGGCGAGCGAAACCCTGCGTTTCACCAGCTCGATCTGCGGGTCGAAAAGCCGTGGACGCTCGGCCCCGTCACGCTCACCGCCTACGTGGAGATCATGAACGTGTATAGCGCCCAGAACCAGGAGCGCCGCCGCTATAGCTACGACTACTCCGCAAGCGCCGGCGTGGTCGGTATGCCGTTCTTCCCGAACCTGGGCCTGAGAGGTGAGCTATGAAGCGCAGGGTCTGGCAGCTGTGTGGGGCGCTGTGTCTTTGGGGCTGTGACGATCCGCTGAAGCCGGCCCAGCTGATCGAAGGACCGCGCGTGCTGGGCGCGCGCGTGTCGACCGAGACTGGTGAAGCCAGCCTCGAGCCGGGCGCTGGGGCGCAGGCGGAGGTACTGCTGGCCGGCCCGGAAGGACCACTTGCGGCAAGGTTTGCCTACCGCCTGTGCGAGGCCACAGGCTCGGCGCGCGGCGTGCCCGATTGCGTGGGCGAGAGCTTGGCGGAGGGAGTGGCCGAAGCTGGCGCTCCCGAGCTCGCCTTCGAGCTGCCGGTGTCGCTGGGCGAAGGCGTGCGGCTGGCGCTCCTGGGCGTGGCATGCCCGATCGGCGAGCCAGATTTGCCGGCAGATCCGCTCGAATGGCGCTGCTCGGGGGCCGCGCGGCAGCTTCGCTTCAGCTTCGACCTTTGGACGCGGAGCTCGGAGCTTACCAACCAGAACCCCGACCTGAGCGAGCTGACGCTGACCATCAGCGGCGAGCCGGTGCTGCTCGAGGATCAGCAGGCGGCGCCGTCTTGCGCGGGCGGCGCCCTGGAGCTGTCATCAGGCACGCCGCACCGGGTCGAGCTCCAGCTGGGCGGCGCCGTGCGCGAGCCAGGCGAGGCGCTGCAGCTCTCACACTTTTCGACGCGCGGCGATTTCGAGAATCACTACAGCTTCGTCAGCGGCGAGCAGGCGCCCACGATTGCGCTGACGTGGAACGCGCCGCGCGGGGAAGGCCCCGTCAAACAATACCTGGTGGTGAGAGACGGGCGGGGCGGGGTGAGCTGGGCAACCTGGAGTTTTTGTATTCGCTGAGCGGCAAGCGCGGAAAGAGGACGAACATGCAGATCGAAGGAGCGTTGAAGAGTCTGGTCGCCCTGGGAGCGACCTGGGTGCTTTGGGTCTTGGTGGGGCTCAGCGTGCTGATGCTGGCCATCATCCTGGAGCGTTTGGTGTTCCTGATCCGCACCCGCGCCAACGTCGGCGCGCTGCGTGAAGCGCTCGAGCAGGACCCGCCACGACTGCCCCGCTCGCCGGGCGCCACCAGCAGCATGGAAGGGAGCATCCTGGCCGCGGGGCTGCGAGCGGCCTCGGCGGCGGAAGCCGAGCAGCGCATGGCCGCCGAGGCGCAGCACCAGCGGCTGCGCTCGGAGCAAAACCTGGCGTTTCTGGGCACGCTGGGCAACAACGCGCCGTTCATCGGACTACTCGGCACGGTGCTGGGCATCATCGGTGCGTTCCAGCAGCTGGAGAGCTCGCGGGGGCAGCTCACCGCCGGGCTGATGGCGGAGATCGGCGGGGCGCTGGAGGCGACCGCCGTGGGGTTGCTGGTCGCCTTGCCGTCGGTCGCTGCCTACAACGCCTTTCAGCGCACCATCCAGCTGCGCCTGCAGCGTGGGGACGCGCTCGGGCGAGAGCTGGTGGCCCAGCTTTACCGGGTGACGAGCGCGCCCGGCGAGGTCGTGCGCGAGAGCGGTCCCAAACTCTCGGCGGTGGAGTGATGGCCGCACCCGTCGACCGCCCCGGTCAGCTGATCCACGGCATCAACGTCACGCCGCTGGTGGACGTGGTGCTGGTGCTGCTGATCGTGCTGATGGTGACGGCGCAGTACGCGGCGTCGCAGGCGCTGCCGCTCGAGCTGCCGAAGGCCAGCACGGGCGAGAGCAGTGAGCCGCGCCCGCTCGCCATCAGCCTGGATGCGGGGGGCGCGATCTACCTGGAGGGCCAGCGCGTCTCGAAAGACGAGCTGCGGCAGCGCGTGCGCGCTCGCGGCAGCTCGCCCGAGCGTTCGGCTCAAATCGCGGCCGACGGCCTGGCGCAGCACCGCGCGGTGGTCGGCGTCATCGATGTGCTGCGGGGCGAGGGCATCAGCAAGCTTGCCATCAACGTCGCGCCGGAAGACCTGCCGCCATGAAGCAAGCCGCCGTGGGCTACGGCTGCGTGGCGCTCAGCCTGGCGCTTCACGCGGCCGCGCTTCGTCGCAGCGGGGCCGAAAGCGCACGCCCGCAGCGCACGTTCGTGCCGGTGGTGATGGCGCTCACGCCGCCGAAATTGGCCCAGCCACTGCCGCCTGCGCCGTCTCCCGCCCCCGAGCCGTCGCCCCAGCC
>DATDEV010000130.1:0-3392 GCA_036522995.1 Polyangiaceae bacterium | reverse complement strand
ATCGACGGTCTGGAGCACTACCACCAGGGCACGGACACGCCGCAAAACCTCGATCTTCGAAGCCTAGAGCACCACGGCCAGCACGCGCTGGCGTTCGCACGACACTTCGCGAACCAGGACCTCGACCAGCTGAGTCGCTCCACGAAGAGCAGCGTATTTTTCGACTTGTTCGGAGTCGTGGTGGTCACTTACCCGTACTGGGCGGCTCGCGCGTTCGCTCTGCTCGGCCTGAGCCTGGTGGCGCTGCTGTGGGCCGAGTGCAAGCGCGAGGACGCACTCGTCTCTGGGAAGATAGTACGCAGCGCGCTCTCCTTCGTGGGCTCGCTCGGGGTGCTCGCGCTCCTGCTGGCGGGGCTGGGTGCGCTGATCACCCTTGGCTGGCCGCGTTGGGCGGCCAGCACCCAGCGCGCGGCTCTCTTTGCGTATCTGGCGAGTGTTGGTGTCGCGGCGCTCTGCCTGACGCTCTCGCTCCAGAAGCGTCGCTTTGGCGCGCGCGCCTCGGCGCTTGGCCCGCTACTCGCTTGGGCCTGCTTGGGAGTTGCGACCGCCGCCTTGGCGCCCGGCGCGACGCCCGTCTTCGTGTGGCCGTTGATCGGGGCTGCCCTGAGTCAGCTACTCCGACGGCGCTCGCCACTGCTACGGCTTCTGCTGCTCGCTCCGGCCGTGCTCGGCACGACCCAGCTCTGCTACACGCTGCTCGTGGTGCTGGGTGGGCAGGCCGTGTTCGTCGCGGCCGTCTATTCATCGTTCGCCGTGGGTCTAGCAGCAGCCGAGCTCGAACCACTGGCGCAGCGCGCGCGGAGCGGTCTGCGCGTGTGGTTGGCCGCGTCGGCTCTCGCCGCGCTGACCCTGGCGATCATGGGCAGGCTCGCGACGAGTCCAGCCACCGGCAGCTCGATCGCCTACGGCTTCGACAGCCGTAGCCGACGCGGCTTCTGGCTATCCAGCGACCATCGCCTCGAGCGCTTTACGGCGCAGTTTCTAGGTGACTCCCCGGTCCACGCGCAGAGCGCCACTTTCGCCGCCTCGACTCCGCTTTTCCAGGGCCCCGCAGCCGCATTCGAGCTGCCGGCCCCCCAGCTCGAGCTCGTGTCTCAAGCGACGACTCCCCAGGGCTTGCGAGAGGTCGTGATCCGCGTCCAGTCGCCGCGTGGCGCGCGAGCGATCTTGGTCTGGGAAGCCAGCGGCGCCAGCGTCGTCGCTTTTCGTTATCAGTCTCAGCCGCCCCTGCAGCTGGTGCGCTTCTCCGAGGAGCTGGACGCGAAGCTCTTCCGCCTTGCCGCCGGAGTGGGTTACTCGAATGGCTGGACCGTCTTGCTCGTGGCCGTGCCGAGTGAGGGAGGCATCTTGAGCTTCGAAACGCCAAACACCGGCGCGCTCGAGCTCCAGGCGCTCGACAAGAGCGAGGGGCTGCCGCAGCTCCCACCCGGCGTGGCGCCGCGACGAGACAGCGAGACAGTCGGGCCTCCAGGTGACCAGATCTGGGTCACCGCACATCCCTTGCGTGTGCCAGCGCTGCCGGGCAAGCCTCAGTAGGTTGCCGTTCCATCGCCAGGAGTGGCTGGCTTAGACTCGCCGCATGGGACTCATGACCTTCAGCATCAACGTCACCCTGGACGGCTGCGTCGACCACCAGGAGGGAATCGCCGACGACGAGACACACGCCTACTTCACCCGCCTGATGGACGAGGGAGGGGCGATGCTGTGGGGCCGTGTCACCTACGAGATGATGGAGAGCTACTGGCCGGCGGTCGCCCGCGGCGAGGAAGAGGTGCCGATGGCGCTGCGCGAGTGGGCGGTCAAGCTGGAGGCCAAGCCGAAGTACGTGGCGTCGTCGACGCGAAAGGACTTCCAGTGGAACAACAGCCACCACTTGGCCGGCGACCTGCGCACGGGCGTGCAGAAGCTCAAGGACGCGACCCCGGCCGGCGTGCTCCTCGGTAGCGGCAAGCTCGCGACCGAGCTGGATCGGCTGGATCTGATCGACGAGTACAAGTTCCTCGTCCACCCCAGGATCGCCGGGCACGGCCCGACCCTGTACCAGAGCGGGCTACCCAGCACGCGACGGCTCGAGCTGGTCTCGGCGAAGCCGCTCCGCAGCGGCCCGGTCGCCATGCACTACCGGCGCGCGCGCTGACTCAGAGCAGGCTCGCACAAACCGGAACCCGTGCGCAGGATGGTCTAGAAAGCGCGGAATTCAGCGGGAGGTGTCGAACGGTCGCCAGTATTCGAGCCCCAGCACTCCAGGCTGCCATCATCCTTGATACCGCAACTGTTCGACGTACCACAGGCGACCTGCACGAACGTCCCCGTCGGTGCAATGGCCTGGCCGCACTCGAGCGTCTCCTCGCAGTTCTCAACTGTGGTGCCGGCGCCCCAGCACTCGACCGTGCCATTTTCGTGGATCCCGCAGCTGTGCCCTAGCCCCGCAGCGACAGCGACGAACTCGCCTGCCGGCGGCACGGCCTGGCCGAAGGCAATCAGCTCGGGATCGTTTCCATTAGGGTCGTCAGAGTCCCCGGCACCCCAACACACCACGGAGGAGTCGGTCGGACGAATCGCGCAAGCGTGATTTTCACCCACCGCGATTTGCGCGAGCGCCCCAGTGGGTGCATCAGTGACGATACCGTGGTCGTCGTTGCCCCAGCACAACACGTCGCCGGTCTCTTTCAAGCCGCAGCTCGTGCCATTGCCGGCACCAACGCCGATGAACGGACCGAGCTGCAAGCCAATACCGCCGTTCTCGACGGAGCCGGTACAGCGGATCGAGCCGTCCCTGCGCAGCATGCAGGCGTGACCACCCACCGCAACGTCCGCCGTATCAGTACCCGAGGGTGGAGCACCCGATGGTTCTCCAGCCAGGGCCCCCCAGCAATCGAACGAGCTGCCCGCCGTGACGGCGCAGGCCGTAGCCCCGGAGCCGCGTATCTGAACATAGGAGCCCGCCGGCGCGGCGGTCTGCCCGTCGTCCGACGTCGGCATGCCCCAGCATTCGATGTCGTGGTGCCGGTTGATGGCGCAGCCAAATTCGGTACCCAGCGCCAGCCGGCTACTACCTTCGAGGTCCTCGGGCCCATCGTCGCTACCGCCCAGCCCCGCACTCGAGCCGGCCTGAGAAGTACCACCACTGCCCGAAGACGCCGCCTCGCCGCCGCCACCGCCACCGGCACCGGCAACACCTGGTTCACCTCCGCCACCCGGCGGCTGCTCGGGATCGGGGTCACTACAAGCAACCAACCAACAGACGGCGATAGCGATGAAGGAGCGCACAAGGATCAAAGGTCAAAACCTCTCTGGGAGCTCAGAAGGGCACGTAGACACAGCAGCCTTCTCGACAATTCAGGTGGCTATCACCGGTGCAGTCCGCCCTGGTCTCGCAAGGCCGGCTGCAG
>DATDEV010000129.1:0-13430 GCA_036522995.1 Polyangiaceae bacterium | reverse complement strand
AGGGGCCAGGCCGCGGTAAACGCCACGAAGTAAGCGTAGTCATTGCTGAAATGGCTCATGCTAAGCTCGGCGATTTCATGTCTGGCTATCGCTTGGCATCCGGCAGCGTGCTTGGCGCCGCCCTCACATTGGTCGCCTGTGCTCCGCCGGCGGTGGAGCCCAAGCCCCCGGCTCCGGCAGCCAGCAGCAGTGCCGCTGCGGCGGCTTCTGCGCCCTTGGCGGAGGAAGCAGAGCCGGCCATACCGAAGCTGCGCACGGGTCGCATTGCACCGATCGACCACGCCGACCCGCTCGTGCTCAAGGTGCGTCGTCACGTCATGGACGGCGACGAGCAGCTGCTCGAGCTGCCATTGCCGCAGTTCGCCTCGGAAGCTCCGGGCGATCAATTCTGGTTCGGGACCGAAGCCAGGTTGAGCAGCGGCAGCGCGCCGCTGCAGCTGGTGGGGCGCGGCAGTGGCAACGAGATGGTGCTCTGGCTGCGCCGTCCCAAGGCGGAGGCGAATAGCGAGCTTGCAGGCGACGCCTACACACCCGCGCTCGGCGCTCAGCCTGGTCATCACTTCAAGTTTCGCGCCCCAGTCCCCAGTGGGCCGGCGACCCCCGCGCTCGCTGCTCAATGGGCGGAGGCAGCCAGCGAGTACCTCGCTCGGAGCCCGACGCTGTTCGGGGCTGCTGCGTCTGCGCGCTTGGGGCAGCGCTACCGGCTCGTGAAGGCAGCAGGCTCTGGCGGTCGCGGCTTCGGTTCGGGCAGCGAGCTGATGCAGCTGATGGACACCTTTAGCGGTCGCACGGCGGTTCAAGCCGCGCTGGCCATCGACCGCGGCGGCGCGCTTTTGGCCGCCAAACAGCCGCGCACGTTGCCGATCGCGAAGCTCCAGCCGCCGGAGCTGCAGCGTCACCCGTGGGCTGAGCTCTCCAAGCGCTTGGCGGTAACGCCTCCCGACGAGCCACTCGCCAAGGCCGTGCCGGCAGACTTCTACTTCGTGCGCGCCAAGAGCTTCGGGGCCTTCACCGAAATGCTGTCACTCGTTCAGAGCATCGGTGCGCCGGCCGCCGATCTACTCGACGGCACCTCGAGCGAGCGCGGCTCCCTGCCTCGCTACTTGGCCGAGCTCGGCATCGAGACCTCGGACCTTTCGCGCGTGCTCGGGCCCGAGGTCGTCCAGGACTTCGCGCTCACGGGCAGCGACCCCTACGTGCACGAAGGTAGCGACGTCACGCTGATCTTTCGGCTGAAGAGTCCCCTGCTGTTCCGCGCTGCGCTGCTGAAGGCGCTCGCCACACATGGCGCTGCCCACGGCGGGACGCAGAGCACCAGCTTCAACCACGAAGGCGTCACGGTGGAGGTCGCGCGCTCGCCCGACGGCCGTGTACGCCAACACCACGCCGTGGTCGGCGGAATGGAGCTCGTTTCCAACAGCCCGGCCGCCATCAAGCGCGTCATTTCGACGCTTCAGGGCAAGTCGCCGCAGCTCGCCGACGAGCCCGACTTTCGCTACATGCTGGCGCGCGACGCCCAGGTGCCCGCCGACCTGCTGGCCTTCATCGGCGACCGTTTCGTCGAGACGGTGGTCGGTCCCGCGCAGAAGATCGCCGAAGCGCGCCGCCAGATCGCGCTGGCCGAGCTGGGCGCGGCGCCGGTCGCAGCGCTGCTCTACGGCTGGATCCACGGCCGTAGCCCGGTGGCCAAGAACCAGCTGCTCCAGTCGGGTTTGCTCGCGGCCGGCGAGCTGCAGCACGTTGACGGCGGGCGCATCGACTGGGCGCCGGGCATCGCCCCGCGCTCGTCGTGGGGCACGCCAGCCGCGCTCGAGCCTCTGCTGGATCTGCCAGCGGTGTGCAAGGTGTCGGTGATCGAGCGCGATCGCTACTCGCTCTTCGCCCAGGCCTATCGCCGGCGCTGGTCCGAGTACATCGATCCGGTGGCGCTGCGCGTCTCGAGCAGTCGACGTGGCGACGGCCGCAGCTTGCACGCCGAGCTGCGCGTGCTGCCGCTGGTCCCGGAAGAGGCCGCTGCGAAATTCGATCTGGGCGGCGACGGCCGGGTGGCTCCGGCCGAGCTGGCGTCGGGCCTGCGCTTCAGCATCGGCATCGGCGAGAAAGCTTACCTACGTGAGGCCTTGGACGGCCTGGCCGATTTCCTGCGCTCGGGGTCGCAGAGCTTCCGGCTGGACTGGCTCGGTGACTACGCGATGCTCGGCGTGGCCGATCGCAACGAGCTGCTGCGAACGCTGCGCGCCTCGCGTGAGCTGGGAGACATGCAGCTGGAGCGGCCAGCCTCGCCCGAGGAGCTCGGGCGCGATTGGGGCCCCGAGGACGAGCTGACTGCGCTGGTCGGTTCGCCCGTTTACATGGTCATCGGTCTGCGCAGCCGCGTCGGCGCCACGGTCGCGCTGACCGGGCTGCGCAAGCTGGCCGAGAGCACGGCGCCCGGCGCCTTCTCCTGGGCACCCCTGGCGGCTCACCGCGGCGCCGAGGTCGTGCGTATCGTCGCCCACGAGCGTGGGCAGGAGCTCGCCCTCTACTACGCCATGGTCGGGGACGCGCTGCTCGTGACCCTGAACCGTTCGGTGATGCGCCAGCTCATCGATCAGGCGGTCGACGGCAAGCTCCCCCAGCGCGCAAAAAAACCGGCTGCGCTCGCCCAGCAGGGGCAGGTCGTGCTCGAGCTGGCGCCCCAGAAACGCGGCGCCCTGCGGGCCCTGCTGGCAGCCGCGCTGAGCGCTGCCGCCCTCGAAGGCCAACGCAGCGCGCGCGGCGTAGCGGAGGCGGTGCTGCGCGGCGTCCCCGAGAGCGCGCATGATGCCGGGCGCAGCGCACAACTTTCGATGCTGTACCTCGGCGTCGCGCCGCTCACGCCGGATGGGCGCCGCTATTCGCTCGCGCCCGAGGGCATCGCCGATCCGTTGCGCGGCTCCGCGCACGCGCCAAAATGGCCGAGCGTCCCCGCGCCGGGTTCTCCGGCAGAGCAGGTGCTGGGGACTTTCGGAGGACTGCGCTCCGATCTGTCGTTCGATGACGAGCCGCTGCTCTCGAGCAGCGGGCCACGCTTGCGCAGCCTGCGCGTGCGGCTCGATCTGTGGCTGCGCTAGTCTTGCTCGAGGGCCGGTTTCCGAGGCAAATGAATAAGTTCTGGCTGGGCGGCCCCAGCTAGCCGTCGACGCTGACGACGCCGGTGGCCAGCCTGCGCAGCGCTTCGAGGCTGCGCCGCTGCCAGTGCATACCGGGGTCGGTCAGGAAGCGGATGCGGTAGCAGCGCGTCGCGTTCTTGACCGTATCGATCCAGACCACGAACGCCTTGAAGCAGCTCGAGTTCATGAACGACAGCTGACGGAAGTCACACGTCACCTCGCTCAACGTCAGCCGTTCGGCTTCGGCGTGTACGCGCTTCAGGTAGTCGCTGAGCAGCTCGATGGCGGCCACGTCACCGGTGCCTTCGAAGGCAATGGTGGCCTTGTCGGCGTCCAGCGTTGGAGTGCAGCGCAGGCCAGGCGTGTTCACCGCATCCAGCTCGAGCGGCAGGCTCATGGCAGCGCCCCCCGTAGCCAAACGTCGCCGCTGGCCACGATCACCAGCGCCTCGTTTTCGAAGCGGTAGCCGAGGCGGTACTCCGTTTCGGCATGGATACGCGCCAGTCCGAGCCCCGACCCGGCGGGTCGCCGCGCGCTGTCGGCGATGATGGCATCGTAGTGAGCGAGCGGGTCGGGCGCCGTGCACAGCGCCGCCAGTCGCTGCTCGGCGTCTGCGCGATGGCTCGCTGCGGGAACGTTGCGAGTCTCGACCCGTGCCCGCATGGCCCCCGAGTCCTTGCGAAACAGCTGAAAGCCGAGCTCGCACTCGCCGCTCTGGCTGTATTTCACGATGTTCTCGAACAGCTCGTGGGCCGCCAGGCGCAGCCGTGCAGCGGCGTCGCCAGCCATGAAGGGCTGGCAGGCGTCCGCCAGCGACTGACATAGCGGTGTCACCACTCCTTGCGGCGGTGAGGAGGCAAAGCTCATCGCGAACGAGAGAAGCAGCTGGTCCGGCTCGCCGCTCATGGCCTCACAGGATTGAGAATGTTTTGCTCACCGTGCCGGGTAGGCCGCTGAAGGGCGGGATCGCCGCGCGCTTCAAGGCCGACGAAATGCAGGCCGCCGTGGCGGTGCCGGCGAACGGAGCATCCGTGATCGTAGCGCTCGAAACCTTGCCGTTCGGTGCGAAGGTGACGACGACGGTGACTTTGCCGGTGGGGCCGCCGCTCTGCTTGCAAGCTTGGGCTTGGGTGGCCGCTTCGGCGAGCGGCGCTGTGGTCGCGACCGGATCGAAGCGCGCGCTCGGCGCCACGCTACTGCCTTTCGACTCCGCCTTGCGCGCGCCTGCCGCGAACAGCTCGGCAAAGCCAGCGCCCGGAGTCGCGCCCTGATCGGGCGCCGTCGGAACCGGATCGCTACCCGATGCCGTGTCACTGCCTACGGCGGCGGTCGGCGTGGGAGGGGTCGGCGTGGGAGGGGTTGGCGTCGCGCCCGGGCCGGGAGGCAGGGCGGACACGGGTGTCGACGGGGCCGGGGCGTCCTGGCCACCGAGCAGCACGACCGCGCCACCGATCAGCGCTGCCGCCACCAGCAGCGCACCGATGATCAGCGGCTTCTTGCTCTTGGCTTCCGGCCACTCCACGCTCGCGTGATCCGCCACCATTGCGGGGCCGGTGCCGAACGCCGCCGCGGGCACAGGGCTTGCTGATGTTAGCGGGAAGGTCGGCGGCACTTGAGCGGGTCGCGAGACCACCTTGGCCACGCTGGCCGGCAGCGGCGGGATGGCATCGAGCAGGGGGTCTCGCAGCAGGGGAGGAGGCGCCACGCCGACCATCGTCTGCTTCAGCGACGGGGGCATCGGCGCGGCGAGCGGGGGAGGAGGCGCCACGCCGACCATCGTCTGCTTCAACGACGGGGGCATCGGCGCGGCGAGCGGGGGAGGCGTCGGCGCGGCGAGCGGCGGGGGAGGCGTCGGCGGCGTCGGCGGCTGCGCGGGCTTGACTCGAGCAATCTCGGGCGCCGCTGGCTGCTGAGCGAACGGCGGCGTGAGGTCGGAGGCCGAAGGTTGTTTGGCGCGCGGCGGCGTGAGCCCGGGGTAGGACGGCTGCTGAGCGCGCGGCTGCGTGAACAGGGGAGAGGAAGGCTGCTTGGCGCGCGGCTGAGCCAGGTCGGAGGCGGAAGCCTGCTTGGCGCGTGGCTGCGTCAATCCCAGAGGGGGTTGTTGAGCGCCTGGCTGCGTCAACCCAGGACCGGGCGACGGCTGCACTCGTGGCTTCTGGGCTCCGGGCAAGCCCGCCAATCCCGTCACGGTTGGCATCGGCGCGCGCGGCGTGTGAACGGGCGTCGTCTTGGCTGCCGCCGCTGCCGCTGCCGCTGCTGTCGCTGTCGCTGCCGCCGCTGTCGCAGCCACAGCAGCTGCCGCCGCCGCCGCCGCCGCTGCCGACTTCTTCGCTTCGACCTTGGCTAGCTCGGTCGCAAGCTCGGGCACCTGCCGCAGCTCGAGCCACTCGGCCATGCCGTCGCGCCAAACCAGGGTCGCGCCATCGACCGCCCCGCGCTCGAGCTCTACCACGACCTCGGTGGTGCTAAATTCGCGGTCCTGTCCATCGGGATAGTCGACGGCCCACAGTCCTTCTGCTGCGGGCGCCGGAGCGGGCGCGGCAGGTGACGCGGCCGCTGGCGCTGGTGCCGGCGCGGGTACCGATGCCGCAGCGCCCTTCGTGCCGTCTACGCGAATGCCCGCGCCACACGCCTTGCACTTGATCGTGACGACCCGGCCCGCGACCTTCTTCTCATAGATCTCGTCCGAGATTGTGAACGTCTTTTGGCAAGCCGTACACGTGATCGGAAACGACATCCCGAGCAAGCGTACACGGTCTGCGCTGGGTCGCCCCCACTTTTCTGCGCCTCTTGCCTTGGCTGCCGCCAGCCCGCTTGGTTGCGGCTGTCCCACATTTTGACTGCCGCGCTGCAGCAAGGCTTGCGGCTTGGCCCCGTCTTGGAGTCAGCTTCAATAAGCCTTGCCTCTCGTCGACACCATCATCGCCAGCCGCCGTGACTGGGCTCCCGGCCTCATGTCTTTGACGCTCGCGGAGCGCGCGAGCTTTCGCCCGGGCCAGTTCATGAACCTCGGGCTGCAGCTGAGCGACGGCTTCATTTCACGCTCTTACTCATTGGCGTCCGCGCCAGGCGAGCCGCTCGAGGTGTTGCTCTCGCGGGTGGGTCAGGGCGCGCTCACCCCTGCCCTGTTCGACCTGGCCGAAGGCTCCCCCATCACACTCGACCCCAAGCCCCAGGGCTTCTTCACCTTCGACTACGTACCGCCCCATCAGCAGCTGTGGCTGCTGGCCACCGGCACCGGTCTTGGCCCTTTTCTATCGATGCTCCGCTCGGGCGCGGCGTTCGAGCGTGCGCGTCGCGTGGTGCTCGCCCATGGCGCACGGGGCCCGGCGGAGCTCGCCTATCGCGCCGAGCTCGAGGACCTCGCTCGCACGCGGGGTGAGGCTTTCGTCTACGTGCCGGTGCTCAGTCGCGAGCCGGAGCAGGGCCTGCTCGCGGGGCGCATCACCGGCGTGCTCGAGTCGGGCGAGCTCGAGGCGCACGCGGGCGGCCCGATCGTCGCCGAGGATGCGCACCTCATGCTGTGCGGCAATCCAGCGATGATCGAGCAGGTCACCACGCAGCTCCAGGCGCGCGGGCTACGCCGTCATCGTCAGCGTGTGCCCGGCCACATCACGACGGAAAAATACTGGTGAGCGGCTCAGACGTTGACGCGACCGTACACCGGCAGCGCAGCGCCCGACACGTCACGCGCCCGCGGCGATAGCAAGAACGCGATCACCTCGCCCAAAGAGTCCGTGGTCACCCAGCGCGAGTGGTCCGCGTCGGGCATGGCCTGGCGATTGGCCTCGGTGTCGATGGTGCTGGGCAGCACGACGTTGACGCGCACCCCGTCCGCCAGCACCTCGGCCGCGATGGCCTGAGCGAGCGCTACCAGGCCTGCTTTCGCAGCCGCATAAGCAGCGTCGCCTTTGGCGTCGTAGGGCCGCGTTGCCGCGCGCGACCCGATCAGCACGACGCTGCCGTGACGCCGCTGCAAAAGCCCGGGCAGGATCGCTCGCAGTGCGATGTTCGCCGAGTCCAGGTTGGACTCCATCACGGCCCTGTAGTCGAGCGCCGCCTCGGGACTGGCGAAAGCGTGACCGCCTCGCCAGGCACCAGCCGTGAGCACGGCGCCGCTGGCAGGGCCGAGCTCTGCTTGCGCCCGGTCGAGCGCCGCGCGCAGCGCATCGGGGTTGCTCGTGTCGGCGCGCAGCCGCAGCACGTTGGTGCTCACGCGCTCGAGGGTTGCCTCGCCCGAGGGGCTGCGCAGCAGCGCAATCACCCGGCCAGCGCTGGCGAGGCGTTCGACGATGGCGCTGCCGAGCGCGCCGTTCGCTCCGGTGACGATGGTCACATCAGTGGAATCAGTCATGGTTTCTCAGTCGATGGTCACGCCAAGCGAAATGCGCGCCAAGATGTCCCACGGATAAGTGAACGGGGTCACGATCACGATCCCGTCCCTGGTTGCCAGCTGAATCTCGTCGCAATCACCCTCTCCGGCATCCCGGGGATCGAGCGCGTTCGCTGGAAAGCAGCGCGACTGGTTGTTGATGTCGTAGCCCACGCCAAGCCCGCCGCCGACCGTGAAGGCTCCCCAGCGGCTGACCGAATTGAGCATCGCGTACAGCTGGCGCTCCGTGTGCGTCGCCGAGTCGACGTTGGTGCGGTACTCGAGCGCGTAGTTGGTCATGCCGACGCCGATTGCGTAGCCGCGGAGGACCTTGCCGCCCAGCCAGAAGTTCACTCCGAGCGACGCCCCGGCAAGCGGTCCCCAGCCATTGCTGTGTTGGGTTACGTTGTCGACGCTCGAGCCGTAGTCCAGCCAGGGCGGGGACGTGCCCGTGATGAAGATCGGCACGGTCTCGACGCTCAGCCAGTCGAGGATCCCCACCTCGAGCTCGATGCCCAGACGCCCCAGGAAGATCCAGTTGAGCGGATCGATGCGAATCGAGATCGGCGGCAGTAGCGACGGCGCTTTGGCGGGTGGCTTGGGAGGGGGAGGAGGCTCGTAGACGGGCGCAGGCTGTGCGGTCGGCGCAGGCGCAGCCACCGGCGCGGGCGCGGCAACCGCCGCCGCTGGATAGGTCGGTGCGGGCGGGGGTGCCGCTGGGGGCGCGGGCGCTGGGGCAGCCGCGGGCGGGGGCGCTGCCGCGGGCGGAGGCACCTCCTCGGGGAACGACCCAGCCGCAGGCGGGTTTTGCGCTGCGGCGAGACTCGACCCGAGCGCGAGCGCCAGCGCGGGGATCGAGCCCCAGGCCCTGCGAAGCGGCCGTAGGCCCATGTCGCAAGGATAGGCCAGTTTGCGCCTCGCCGCGAGGGCGAGGCCGAGGCGAAGCGGAATACGCAGCGGCTACTAGAGGGACGCCAGGCGAGGTCCCTTGGACGATGAGCGACCTCGCGCTTGTTGCCGAACCAGAATCACTGTTTTACCTTCGCCCTCCTCGAATGACGCTTTCCGTTCAGTTGGGCTCGGGTGATGTGGGTGAGTTCGCGGCAGACGCCCTCATCGTTGGTGTCTTCGCGGGAGCCGCCGCTGAGTCCGAAGCGCTGCTCGCGCTCGAGGACGCGCTCGGCGGCGGGCTGCTCAGCCAGTTGAAGGCGAGCGACTTCGACGGCAAGACCGAACAGCTGATCGATCTCCCGACGTTTGGCCGCGTCAAGGCGCGCCGTCTGCTCGTCGTCGGGCTTGGGCCGAAAGCCGAGCTCGACGCCGCGCGTTTGCGCACGACGCTCGCCAGCGCGGTCCGCGCGGCGCAGTCGTCGAGCACCAAAAGCGCGGGGGTATCTCTACCGTCGCCGCTACCGTCGCCGCGTGCTGTCGGCGAAGGCATCGTGCTGGGCGCCTACAAGTTTTCTCGCTACTTCACGGGTGAGCGCAAGCCGAAGGCCGAGCTCGCCAAGGTGACCGTGCTCGTCTCGGGTAGGGTGACCGCCGAGCAAAAGAAGCAGCTCGACCTGGGCGTTGCCATCGGGCACGCGGTCGGCATCGCTCGCGACGCCGTGAACGAGCCGCCAAACGAGCTGGTGCCGGAGACGCTGGCGCAGATCGCTCAGCGCATCGGCAAGGCTCATGGCTTCAAGCTCAAGGTGCTGGACAAGCGCGGCATCCAGGCCGCTGGTATGCACCTCCACTACGCGGTCGGCCAGGGCTCGACCAACGAGCCGCGCTTCATCCACCTCAGCTACATCCCCAAGAAAAAGAAGAAGAAGGTCGTTTTCGTCGGCAAAGGGCTGACCTTCGACTCGGGCGGCCTGTGCATCAAGCCGGCCGCTGGCATGGGCGAGATGAAGAGCGACATGGCTGGCGCCGCTGCGGTGCTGGGCCTGATGGCGGCCATCGGCAGCATCAAGCCGGACATCGAGCTGCACATGTTGGTCGGCGCCGCCGAGAACATGCCCGACGGCTCCGCCTATCGCCCCGCAGACGTGTTCCCGTCGCTCGACGGCAAGACGGTGGAAATCATCAACACCGACGCCGAAGGGCGCTTGGTGCTCGCTGATGCCCTGGCCTATGCGGTCAAGCTCAAGCCTGACGTCATCGTCGACGCTGCCACCCTCACCGGCGCGGCGCTGGTCGCGCTCGGCAAGACCTGCTCCGCCTATTACGCCACCGACGACAAGCTCGCGACGACTCTCGAGGCTGCCGCGCGCGACGCCGGCGAGTCCTTCTGGCGCATGCCGCTGCTCGATGAGCTCGGCGAGCAGCTCAAGAGCGACATCGCCGACCTGAAGCACACGGGCGACCGCTGGGGCGGCTCGATCACGGCGGCGTTGTTTCTCCGTGAGTTCGTGGGGAAGGTGCCCTGGGTACACTGTGACATCGCCGGACCGGTGCTGGCCGAGCGGGCGCGCGGCATGTACCCCAAGGGCGGCACCGGTCATGCCGTGCTCACCTTCCTCCACTTCGTCGAGCGCCTGGCCGCTAGCTGAAAGCCTCCCCGCTCATGGGCGAAGCCGTCGGCACACCTCACGAGAAGCTCTCTTTTCGCGAGGCGTCCCGCGTCGTCCCTGGGCTCTACGGCTGGCTGGCCACCGTGCTGGCGCCGGTCAGTCAGGTGGGAGCCTCCTCCGTCGCCCGGGGCTTCGCCCTCGCCTCGCTGGCGGCCCTGTTCGCCGCCTTCGGCCTGCTGACGACCAAGCCGCGGCTAGCTCGGCAGCTGGGCATTCACGGCTTTCTGTTCGGATGCTTCGGGGCCTGGTTGTTCCTCGGCCCGCAGCTCCGCAGCGATCAGCTGGACCCAGTGCGAAGCGGGCTGGGTGCGCTCGGCTTCCTGCTCCACGCCCTGGCTTGGGGGGCCCCCAGTCGTTCCCGAGAAGAGCCGCCTGCCGACAACCTGGTGCCTGGCAGCCCCCTCCAGCCCCGCGTCCGGTCTCCCCGAGCTGCCTCGGTGGTCCTGGGGGCCGGGATCGCCCTGGCTCTGCTGCCGCCGCTGGCGGCTTTCGGGGTCGAGCGTCCCGAAGCTGCGCTGCTTGCCCATGCAGTGGGGCTCGGTAGCGGGCTGCTGCTCGTCGCGGCCGCCACCGACGTTGCCTTGAGGATCGGCAAGCCACGAGTGGTCGCGCCCTGGCGGCAGCGAACGGCGCGAGCCGTTTGGTCGCTGGGCGGCCTGGCCCTGACCGCTGCGATCGGGTTGCTCTGGCTGGCACTACGCTAGCCGGGTTAGCCTCCGCGTTCGGTGGCTCGCCTTCTGGACGCCGTTTCGTGTTTGCTGATCTTGGGGGGCTCCTTCGCCTTCGTGCGCAGCGTTCAGGCTCTGGGAGAGCGGCGAGATCTCGTCGCAGTCTGCCTCTTGGTCGTCGGCGGGCTCTGCCTGCGCGCGGCGACTGACCTGCTGCGGCCGCATGCGGGGGACGCCTGATGCTGGGGCGCTCGGCCCTGACGTTTGGCGCCGGCGTACTGCTCGGTTGCAGCAGCGGCGGCGCCGGCGGAGCGCCGACCACTACGAGCCAGCGTCTGTCAGAGGGCACCGCAGCCAGCGTGGCCGGCGACGCGGTGAGCGTGGTCAGTGTCGCGCGCATCGCCGAGCGCCAGGGGCTCGCGCCGCAGCGCGCGCTCGAGCTCGCACTCTCGGACGCGCTGTTCGCCGCTCAAGCGCGCGCGAGCACGCCAGCCGGCGTTGCTTCCAGCATCGAGCGCGCCGCCGCAGCGCGCGCCCTACTCGAAACCCTGGCCACCGAGAGCGAGCGGCGCGGGCCGCCCACTGCGGAGGAGCTCGACGCCATCGTGCGCGAGCGCTGGACCGAGCTGGATCGCCCCGCCGGCGTGCGCACCACGCACCTGGTCGTACAGGTCAAGGAGCCGTCGCAGGATGGCGCCGCGCGAGCGCTGGCCGAAAGCATGGCCAGCGCCGTCGCGCCCGCCGTGACCAGCGACGACTTCGAGCGGCTAGCCAACGCCGTGCCGCCCGGCGCTGCCGACGTGAAGGTCGAAAAACTACCGGTGGTCTCTGCCGACGGGCGCAGCTTCGAGCTGAAGGAAGGCCGCTACGTCCCGACGGGTGGGTTCGACCCCGATTTTGCGCGAGCGGCCAACGCCCTCGAAACCCCAGGTCAGTTGAGCCCGATCGTGCGCACCAAGTTCGGCTACCACGTGATCCGCCTGGCGGAGCGCGTGCCCGCGAGCGCCCTGGACCCGACGCAGCGCGCTAACCTGCTCGGCCCCGAGGCGCTCACCCGTCGCGCTTCACGCGCGCGCACGGAGCTCCTGGAAAAGCTCCGAGCCGGTGCACCGATCGAGGTGGATCGCGCCGTGGACGACCTGACGGCGCGTGTCGAAGTCGCGCCATGAGGCGGCTTCGGCAGGGCGCGGTGCGCGATCAAAGCGACTCCGCGTTCAGCGCCATCCTGCGGCGACTGTGCGACGACTGCGGCGCGCTGGCTGCCGCATTGGTCGACGCCGGGGGCGAGACCGTCGATTACGCGGGCTTGCTCGAGCCGTACGAGATCAAGGTCGTTGCCGCCGAGTGGCGCATCGTCCTCAGCGTGGCGCACGCCTCGCGCCTGGCCGGCTTGCAGCAGGTCTCGGGCATCACGGTGCGCGCGCGGGAGCGGAGCTACTGCATCGAGGCGATGGGGGACGGCTACGCCATAGCGCTGCGCTTGCCGCGCCACTGCTTCAGCATCTCGCGCCGTGCTCTGAGCCAAGCGCTGCGCGAGCTGGGTCAGGAAGCCGGCATCGAGCTGCCGCCGCTCGGGCGGGCCCAATCGACCTGGGCCAGCGTGAAGGTGCGCTTTTCGGGCGGCACCCGGCGCCACCGCCGTCCGGACGCGATCTGGCTCGGGGGCGACTGGAGCTCCCTGGTTCTGCTTGGCCGCTACCAGGCCAGGGATCTGTCCCATAGTGAGCTCGGCTACCTCGCTCGACTCGCCTCGGGGGCCGAGGTCTTCCTCGTCCGCGAGCCCCTGGGCGTCTGGTTTATCGATAATGCCGCTGTTTTAGCCATTTGAACGGCCATCAGGCCTGCCCAGACTATCCACAACCTGTGGATAAGATTAAAAAAAGCATGGCTCGGATGGAAAGAACTTGCCGAGTCCCACAAGGTAGTTCATATACGCCCTCCCTTGACGGCGGCCCCCAGCGGCGGCCATCACGGCGGACCGTAACGGCATCCTGGTCCAGCTCGGACTGACCCCTGAAGGAAACTCCAGGGCCCTTCAGAAAGAGCCGGGATCAGCGACTTTTCCTTCAATCGGAATACCGAACGAAAAGAAAAGTCGAAAGGTTCCAAAAAATCTCTGGACACCACGGAGAACTGGAACTAGATACCGCGACCCCGCTGCAGGGAGCACCCGCTCCCCTCGGTCCTTGAAAACTGAGTCCTAATACCCCGCGAGAAATCGCGTGGTCCCCGCACCAGAGGTGCTCGCTCTAACCGGCGACATCTACTGGGCGAAAGAATGATAGCGAGCATCATGGCAATGCCGGTTTCTTCGGATTCTGGCGTTCGCCGAAGGATTCAAACTGGAGAGTTTGATCCTGGCTCAGAACGAACGTTAGCGGCGCGCCTAACACATGCAAGTCGCACGAGAAAGGGCTTCGGCCCCGGTACAGTGGCGCACGGGTGAGTAACACGTAGATAATCTTCCCCCGAGTGGTGGATAACTCTCCGAAAGGAGAGCTAATACAGCATAAGACCACGGCTTCGTTGAAGCTGCGGCCAAAGCAGGCCTCTACACGTAAGCTTGCGCTTGAGGATGAGTCTGCGGCCCATCAGCTAGTTGGTAGGGTAATGGCCTACCAAGGCTAAGACGGGTAGCTGGTCTGAGAGGATGAACAGCCACACTGGAACTGAGACACGGTCCAGACTCCTACGGGAG
>DATDEV010000128.1:0-6359 GCA_036522995.1 Polyangiaceae bacterium | reverse complement strand
GGTCGCTCCAGCCGCCGACCGTCCGACGCGGTGGGGTGAGCAACGCCCAGCGACGCATGGTTCCCTTATGTTAACGCAGACTTAGACACATTCGTGAGATCCGGAGCCCTGCCAGTCCGCGGTTGCGCGGTCAACGGCGCGCACGGGCTTGGCGCCCGGGTAGCGTTTGGTCTCCCTCGTCTCGACGCAACGCAACGCAACGCAACGCCACGACGGCTCGTTCACCGCAGCCGTTGCGCTCCTCGACGACTCTTCGAGCGGCTGAGCTCAGTCTCCAAGTAAAGGTCGATGAACAACCACCAGAGGGAAACTTTCGACGAGGCCTGGAACCGCTCCCAGGTTTGTTACCTTGGCATACACTGCGAAGAGTGACGCGCGTGTGCAACGGCAGCATCTGACGATGCATTGCACCTGCGTTGCGCGTAAGGTGCCGACGATCAGTCGTTGAGGAGCTAACCTCGCCACTCGGTCCGGAGCACACCATGAAGTCGAGCACGAGCTATCACGCGTTGGCGACCGTCGGCGCATTAGCGTTGGCCTGCAGCTCCGGCGCTGGGACAACAGGCACGCCCGCGTCGGGCGGCGGAGCGGCGCTGGGCGGCGCGAGCAGCAGCTCAGCGGGCAGCGGGACCAACGCCCCGGCAGGAACCGCTGGCAGCGGGGCCCCTGGCGGCAACGGCTCCGGGGGTGCCTTCACGCAGGCGGGCGCGAGCGGAAGCGCCGGGGTTGGAGTTGGCGGAGCGGCGCAGGCTGGCAGCTCGGGCGCCGGCGGCGCGCTCAACAATGGCGGCGCGCTGAGCAGCGGCGGCGCCGGGGGCAGCGCTGGGCTCGGCAACGGCGGGGCCGCCGCGGGAGCGGCCGGTGGCGGCATGGTCCCGGGAGAAACCAAACCGACGGTGACGGCGCCCGCTAGCAGCAAGGTGCCCAGCGACTACTTCGTGTTGGGCGAGGCGCGCCTGCTCAACAACAACTGGGGCGCCCAAGCGCTAGGTTGCAATGCCCCCTACGAGATCTACGTCAACGCCGACAAGACCTTCGGCTGGAAGTGGGATCGTGCGACAACCACGTGCGGCGGCGACAAGTCGAAACCCGACTATCCGGAAGTCGAGTTCGGCATGCATCCATTTGGCGTGAGCCAACAGATCATCACCAGCCCCGACTACTCTTCGACGACCATTTTGCCGATCCAAGTGAAGGACGTCACGACGGCCAGCGTCAAAATCGAGGGTTTGAGCATCACGCCCACGTCGGACGCGGCCTGGAACATGAACTTCGAGATGTGGTTCAGCGAACAGCACCCAGCGACCGGCACGCACACCACCGCCTACGGCGAGACCATGAACTGGTTCGGTTGGAGCAGCGACCAGTACAATTGGAACGGCGTGCTGGGTGGCCTCGAGGCGGGGCAGAGCTACGACCTCCTCCACTCCGACGATCACTGGCCTGCCGGGCAAGCGCAACAGTGGAAGTATCGCCAATATCGGCTGAAGAACTCCGTCAAGCAGTTCGACGGCACCGTCGACGTAAAGAAGATCTTGGATCATCTGGTCGGCGAAGGCTGGCCGTCTAGCCTCTGGATCGCGCGCTTCGAGGTCGGGACGGAGCTCGACGACGGCAGCGCCGGCACGGTGTCGATCAAAAAGATCACTTTCGAAGTGAACGGCCAACAACGGGCGACCGAGGTCCGCTAGGGCGATCAGCGAAGCACGGCTGGCGGTCGCTGCGCATCGCTCACGTGGTGCACATGCGGCCGCCCGGCCCCGGCCGGCGCCGCGCGTGCAGGCACCGGCACGACCGTCGCGGTCAACTCCGCGGGTTCACAAACCTTCAGCGCGGCGTTCGACGACTTCACTACTGAGTCGGTGGTCCGCAGGCCACGTCAGAAGAACTCGAGCTCATCGAGCCACACATCCACGTCCAGCTTCGACTTGGCGGTGAGCTGAAGGCCGTAAAGCGTGGTGGTGTCGAGCGCCGCAGCGGGAGCGCCCCAACCAATTTGACTGAGCTCGCTGAAGCGCACGACGTACTGCTTCCAACTCGTGGTGAGGGTGAGATTGATGCCGAAGTGATCTTCGCACTTTTCGCCTTCGGGCGCGGCGACGGCGGGGTTGCATTTACCGCCGAGCGCATCGCTGCTGCCGTCGGCGATTTGCATGCGATGACGGGTATTTTTGCCGGCGCCCACGCGCGCCCAAAAGCGTATCCCGCTGAGCCCGGTGCCGTCGTACGGCTTCTTACCGGCGCGAAAGTCCACGCCGAGACCAGAGCCCCAGCCGGTGAAACCGCTGGCCGTCACGTGCAAGGCGTAGAGGCCGAGCGCCGCGGGGGCATCGCTCAGCGGGCTGCTGGTGAGTGGCACTGGGCCGACCTTGCCGACGCTACCGTCGTCGAATAGGTACCAGACGCCGCCCCGCCCGTTGCTCTGTTCGAGCGTGAGGTCTTCGTCCTCGAAACCGTCGAGCAAGTCGCTGGCCGGGCTGCTGCCGCCGCTGGCGCCGCTGCCTGGGCTGGTTCCCCCGCTCGTGACCGCGCCGCTGCCGCTCGCGCCGCCCTCGGCGTGCTGCCCTGCGCCGCCCTCGGCGCCCTCGCCGCCAGTCTGCGGCTCGGTCACCACGCCCGAACCGGTACCGCCCGCGACCGCAGCTGGCTCCGCGCCGCTACCAGTCTGCCTCCCGGCACCGCTGCTGTGCGCCCCGCTGGCCTGCGCCGCGCCAGCGGCGCTATCGGCGCCCGTGTCCACGGCCGCACCGCTACCCTCGGTCAATTCGCTCGTGTACACGCTACAAGCAGCAAGCGCGAGCGAAGCCAGCCAAGGCGCGGCCTGTGCCATGCGGCAGAGCATACTACCGCCCGTCGCGCCGGCAACTGGTACCGATACCATCAGTCAAGAATCGCCGGTTCCTACTGAGCCGAATTCGCCGGAAAATTCAGCATCGCCGGACCCTTCTCGCTATCTGGAATCGGTTCCAGAATTCAAGCCGTCCGGATGCTCGCGGAATACTCGAGCTGATGGCGATACATCGCCTGAAAAACCCGCTACTTGCGCGCGTGCTCACGTGGCAAGCCACGTCGCTTGGCCGGCCAAGGTGGGCGTGGACGTGGACGTGGACGCCGCGCCTGCGGCCGAGGACGGCCTGCGGCCGAGGACGTGAAGTGGACCACCTGTGGCGGGTGGGGTGAACGCCTCAGAGCTCGAGCTCGCAAATAGTGCGATAGGTGTGGGGTACCTGCATAGGCATAGGCGAGATGGTGGCCCGGTCGCACGGGCGATCGACCCAGCCCCAGATGGTGGTGGCGGGATTAAAGCCGAGCGCGGCGCACCGGTAGACGTTATTCGGGTTGCCATTGACCCAACCAAAGGTCGCCATCGACCCGTCGAGCCAGTCCCAGGCCTGCTGTTTTTGCAGCAGCGTGGCCTCGCTGCAGGGGGGGAGACAGTGGCAGGCGTTGATGTCGGGGTGGACGAGCTCGCTACACGTGAGCGCGAGCCAAGCGTCGCTCACGTCCGTGAACGCGACCATGAAGCGTTCCAGGATGAAGGTCTGCTCCTTGGTCGAGTCGAGCACCAGCAAGTGTCCCGGACGCTGCACCTCGGCGGCCAGCTGCTCGCAGGCAGCAACGGCATCCGCCTGAATTGGGGTGCCTACGGTGGCATCGACGTAGCAATGGCCATCGAGCTCCTGACCCTCGAGCGCTTCGCAGTCGACGACAACCGAAGCGCCGCCGCTGCCCGCCGCGCCGCCCGGCTCGCCCGCTGCGCCGCCCGGCTCGCCCGTGTCTCCGCCTGCGCCTCCCAGCGCTCCGGGTACGCCGCCCAGGCCTGGCGAGCCAGGTGTGCCGCCAGACCCACTCTCGCCGCTACTCGCGCCGCCACCCGCGCCCGTGCTCGTACCGGCTCCCGCTCCCGCGTGCCCACTCTTGCCGCCGCTCGCGCCCGTGCCGCCACCGCCGGCGCCACCCGAGAACACGTCACCTCCACACGAAGCAGCGGCCAGGCCGCCGACGAGTAGCACCAGGGAGTAGGTCGAAAATCGAGCCGAGCGCACACCTCACCTCTACAGAAGTGCGGCGCGCGGGACAATCCGTACTAACCGTCGCCTTCCGCCAAGCGAGCATTTGCGCTGATTCCCCTCTCGATGAAGCGTGGGTGGTGAGACGGGGCGCTCCGGGGAGGCGCGCCGGGTACGCCAGGGGGTACCTCGAGTCTCCCTAGTCTCTCGGACGCGGCCCACATTCGAGAGCCCATTGTCCTATACTTCGTCGAGGCGTACCAAAGATGCTTGGCCTGGTTCGTGAACCAGGCGTGTTCGTCCATGTTGCTTCGTGCCCCTCCTGCGCCTCGTTCCCACGTCGTTGGAGCTCGCGCCCGCTCACTAGCCGGGCGAGCCTTACGACTATTGCTTTCGACGCTGAGCTTGCTGGCGGCCGAGGCCAGCAGCGCGTTCGCGGCGGAAGCGGCCGAGGCGCCGGCCAAGCCTACTGCGCCGCTCTATTTTCACAACGACGTCGACTACGGCAGCGACAGTGAATTCAACCCGCTGCAGGCGACGATCCATCTTTCGTACGACATTTTGCGGAACGCCTCCTACCAAGACAGTCCGTTCAAGCTCGCCTACGGCGCGGGCTTCGAAAACGTCGCCAAGAACCTGGTAAGTCCGTTCGACGCCATCGCCAAAAGCGGTGGCACCGCGGAGTTCATCGGTCGCGAAGTATTTCCGATCAAGGGCATCAACACGGCGCACGGACAGTGGGTCCCGAACTACACGCTGCACGTGCTCGGCGAGGGCATGGTCTATCGCAAGCTGTGGAGTTGGTACGCTTCGAGGCAAGTGCCTGTGCCGTGGCTGTTCGGTCTGCTCAACACGGCGGCGGCGCAGTTCGTGAACGAGGTCGCGGAGAACGGCGACTTTCATGGTGCCAATACCGATCCTGTCGCGGATTTCTGGATCTTCAATCCGATCGGCTACGCCCTGTTTTCGATCGACCCGGTAGCGCGCTTTTTCTCGACCACGGTCAGGCTCAACTTCTGGCCGCAGCAGGCGACGCTCGACGTGCTGCACGGCAAGCTGCTGAACACCGGAGGCAACTACAGCTTCAAGTTTCCCCTGCCCAAGACGGAATGGAAGGCCTTCTACTACACCGGCACGAACGGACTGTTCGGCGCGACCATCCCGCTGAAGCACGGGAACGCGGTGTCCGTGGCCTTTGGCACCAGCCTGTACGCGATCCGCCCGATTTACACGGAGCAGGGCGGCCGCATCGTCGTCCCCGACGACCTCGAGTACGCTATCGGTGCCTTCTGGGATCGCGATGAATCGCTGATGGCATCTTTTCAGCTGGTCGGCCCGCAGCACATCACGGCCTTGGCGAATCTGTACCCGGGCTTGCTGCGCGTGGCAGGTTTCAGTTTCGGGCTCTATAGCAGCGCGGGCTACTACGATGGCTTCGGCATGGGACTCAGCATGTCGTGGTTGCCCCTCGGCCCGGGCTTCGCCGTGGGCACGCGCACGAGCCAAGAGTGGCTATAGCGCCAGCGGCGCAGCTCAACAGCTCGAGAACAGCTCCCACAGGAACTCCACCCGACCAGCCCCATTCTCCTCAAGTTACCTACGCGCCGAAACACTGCTGCCCCAGCACCGAAAACGACGCGGAGGGACCATTTCTGGGTGACGCCTCAAAACCTGCGCCTGCTCAAGAGTGGGATCGACCTCGATCGGCTCGACAGCGCCGACGCCGCTTCGACCGAGGTCGGCCTGGAGTCGCTCAAGCGCGAGCATCGGCTGATTTTGCAGGCGGCGGGTGAGGGCATTTACGGCCTCGATGACGAGGGCCGCGCCATTTTCGTGAACCCGGCGGCAGCGGAAATGACGGGTCACACCGTCGCGGAGCTGATCGGGCAATCGATGCACGAGTTGGTGCACCATTCGCATCCTTCGGGCGAGCCGTACGTACGCTGTGAAGGCACCGAGCACGACGCGTCAGCAGCACGTGATCATGGGCAAGCCCTTCGACCACACGCAGCCTCGCGCATACCTCGAGAGCTTCCCGATTCGCCGGAGCTGAGTCATGCCGAGTCTGAAGCTGCGCGCCGCGGTCCTCTCACTGATCATGCTGTTCGTCTTCGCGGGCAGCTGGGAGGTGTTGGCGACGCCCCCGGTCGTCAAACCTGCTCCCTCGTCGGCTGACAGCGCGCTCGTCGCCGGCGCTTCGGGCGCCCGCGTGCCACGCCCTTCGGAGCTGGCCGTGTTCGCGTTCGAGCAGCTGCGCGACCCATTCTACGATCGCGGCAGCAACGACAAGGGCATCGGCATACAGCTCGCCCATTCGCTGGGCCGGGTGCTGCTCGGCTATGGGCTCGC
>DATDEV010000127.1:0-9097 GCA_036522995.1 Polyangiaceae bacterium | reverse complement strand
TCGTGAGCTACGCCTACGCCGGCGGCACGGAATTGAGCTTCATCGTGCCGCTGTAACGGCTCGCTCGAGCCCGAGCAGAATCAACAGGGAGGCGGGGAGGCGGGGAGGCGAGAATTTTGGGGGTTCGCGCCTCAATTTTCCCTGCGAAGCCGTCACGGAATCGAACGACACCGCTCAGCTCACACCAACAAAAACTCCCCACCTCCCCGCCTCCCTGTTGATTCTGCTCGGGCTCGAGGGAGCCGTTACAACGGCACGATGAAGCTCAATTCCGTGCCGCCGGCGTAGGCGTAGCTCACGAAGAAATCGAACCCGTCCACGATCAGCCCGACGGGCTGATTGGCGAGCAAGCGATGCACGCCGTCGTTCTGGCGACCCGGGCTCAGGTTATCGGGGCGGGGCTTGCTCTGATCGATCTTGGGAAAGCTCAGCTGGCACGAGTAGACGACCAGCGCCGGGGGGCCGCCTCGGTCCTCGTCTGTCAACCCGTCGGCAGCTACCTTCTCGCAGGTTGGTAGCTCGCTTATCAGCTGGCCGTCGAGCGCGACGCCTGCGTCGGGCGGCGCGATCACGCGCACGAAATCGAAGCTGTACTTGTCGGGGGTTAGAAATACGTAGCTCTGTCGAAACTGCTCGACGGGAGGGATGATCACGAGGCTCGGGTCACCTCCGGGGAGATCGCTCGGCAAATTGGCGTCCTCCTGGCTCGGAGAGACGCTCGAAAACGCGATCGGCTGGTCGGATTCGACCAAGAAATGGTGCGTGCTGGACAAGTCGGCGAAGTCGCCGAGCCCGTCGAGCGTCACTTGGCTTTGTGCACCCTCGAGCGTCGTCTTGACGTGAGCACCGTTCGCCGTAGTGGCGATCACCCGAAAGTATTCGGTCTGCTCGGCCACGCCGATGGCGGCGCCCGCCGCCAGCACCGCTCGGCTGCGGTTCGGCGACACCGTGCCGACGAAGCGGCGCCCGGCGGTGCGCACGTGGTCGAGTTGCTCCTCGAGATGGTCGGCGCAGCAGCTGCGGTCGCGCAGCGTTTCGAAGTAGGGAGCGTCGGAGGCCTCGCTGCCGGTGTAGGCCACCACCGGCGCGTCCGCCGACACGATGGTGCCGGTGAAGTCGGCGTTGAAGCCGCCCGACTCCAGGTTGGCGACCTCGAACGGCTCCAGCGTCAGCTTCAGCTCGTCCCCGGCGGCCGTCTCGGGAATGCCGTCGCCGCCGACGATGCGCGTGGTCGTCTTGACCGTGACGTGCGTCCCTTCGCGCGTCCCGACCAAGGTCAAAAATGTCCTCAAATCGGCCGAAATCGTGCTCTTGAAGTTGGTGTTGGGGTCACCCGTGGTGGCGATGGTCTGCGGCCAACCGAGCGCTGCATACATGACCGCTTCGCTGCTCGAGCCCGGATCCAGCGCCTCCACCGGTTTGAGCAGCGAAGCGTCGTTCGAGAACACGTTCACGTTCTCGAGCGGATTGAACTGATAGGCGACGACCGGGAACGACGATTTCACGCGGTAGGCGTGGCGTGTGAGCGCCGTGTGCGTGCCGGTATCGAAGGTGCCATCGGCCGAACCATCCACCTCGCGTGGTCCGAGCTTGAAGACACGCAGGCTGAACGGGGGAATGCGCTCGCGCGCCACCTGGGCGAGCTTCGGCTCCTCGCCTGGCAGCGCGTCGTCTTGCTCGATCACGACCTCGGTGGTCACCGTCGGATCGGGGTTGGAGACGACCACGGCGAACTGCTGAGCGGCCGCGTTCAGCGTGTCGCTCACCATGGCGTTGTCCAGATCGACGGGCCAATACTCGCAGCCGACGTTGCTGCGCCGCCGGCGCGCCTCGCTACACAGATTCACGCATTTGCCATCGCGGCAGCTCTGGAACTCGTCGACGTCGCACGTCTCGCGAAACTCCCGCTCGTTGCCGGAGTCGTTGCACACATAGGCGTCGACCCCGTCACAGCTGCCGGCGCCGGGCGTGCAGGGGGAGCAGCTCAGCGTGCTCGGGTTGCACACCTGCTCGTCGTCCCCGCAGTCGCGTTGCAGCTGGTAAATCGCGCCGCCGATGGCATCGATGCAGCGCTCGATGCGCGTGCCGTAGCAACGCTTGGCGCCCAGCTCGCAGACCGGTGCCTGGGGCTTGGCCTCGGGTAGCCAGCGCTCGGAGCGATCGTAACCGCAGGCAGCCAGGCTGGCAGCAGCGCCGAAGGCCAGGGTGACGAAGCGGAAGCGGACGCGGGGGAACAACTCAGTGCTGCGTGAAAAAGACATCGCTGGCGTAGGCGTTCCAGCCGCGCGACTCGAGCTGGCGGTAGCGCAAGCTGCCGTAGTGGAAGGTCTCGTCCTCGATGTGGGCCAGCGTGGCCTGAATGGCCAGTGAGCCCACCGGGAAACCTGCGCCGAGCTGGGCCAGGTCGGGCAGCGCCAGCCGGTCGCGTGGCCCCGGAGCCACGATCGTCCAGTCGTAAAGGCCGGCCCCACCGAGCACGTGCACGATGGTCAGGTCCACGCGCTGGCCCGCCGCTGACTGCTCGAGCTCCAGCACGCGCATGTCCCAGCGCGTACCCTCCGCCGGTGTCACCAGCAGCGGCAGCGGTACGAAGCCGCCCAAATCCAAGGTGCTGCTGGTGTTGGTGGTTCGATACGAGCCGATCACCGACAGCGGCAAACCGCCCCCCGGGCCCGTGACGGCCCGCGCGCCGAGCACGTAGCTGGTGCCCGCCAGCGAACCGACCAGCGGCGGCACGCCGACGAACGAGAAGGCGTTGCCACCAGGCAGCGTTTTTTCGCTGATGCCGTTGGGCAATAGCGCAAAACCCTGATCCTCGACCTGAATCGCGACCGACGCGCGCACGCGATCCGGACCACGGGCGCTGCGGGCTGGCGGGTCCAGGCTGAGCGTGAGCGCGTGATCGAGCGGCACGTCGACCTGGATGAAGACCTCCTCCGACGTCCTGCCCGGTTTGACCGCAACGCCGCGCAGGATGCCCATGGCGTAAGCGGTGAACTTGGCCGGGCTCCGGCTGCGATCCTCGAGACCGGCCAGGGCATAGAGCGTGAAGTTGCCTGGGTTGGTCGACTGATAGAATTTGTAGCCGACCGAGCCCATGGCCTCGGGCGTGATGGCATTGCCGGCCGAGGGAATGCTCAGTTCCTCGTCGGCGCGGTCGTTCAGACGGAAGACGTAAGCCACGCGCTTTTCGTCGTCGCTGATCGGCTCGGGGACATTGCTCCAGCCCCTGCGCCGCAGCTCGCCGTCGGGCGGCCACAGCACCTCGCCAGTCACGCTCGAGCCGAGGCCCGGCGTGCCGCCGCCCGGGGGCAGCTCGCCCAGGCTACCGCAGTCCGGTGAGAGCACCGGATCGAGAAACGCCGTCACGTGGTCGACGTCGACGTCGATGAACGTGACCGGTTGAAAACATTCGATGGCCAGTGTGACGCTGCGCATGGGCCCGAGCTCGCCGGAGAAATTGGCGACGCCGTTCTGGTCCGTCTTGGCGAGCTGCCCGCTGGCGACATCGTCGCCGACCAGCACGCTGACGCCCGGAATCGCAGCGCCCTCCAGGTTGTCGAAGGCCAGCACCGTGAGCTGCTGGGCGAGCGGTTGCCCCGAGAGCCCACCGCGAAAGCCGTTGTCGCTGTTGCCGTAAAGAAAGCCGTCCAGCACGTCCTCACGCTCGCCGTCACCCGTGATCAAGCTCAGCACTTTGGCGCCTGCTTCCGCTGGCGGCGTGGTGCAGGTCAGCTCGTTCGGGCTCAAGACGTCGACGCCAACGCACGGCTTGCGATCGATCTCGACTTGCGTGTCTTCGTCCCAGTCGGTGCTCTCACCCTTGACAGTGATGACAGTGCCGCCGGAGGTGGGGCCCGACGCGGGCGTGGCGTAGAAGCGATCGTAGGTGTAGCCACCGGTGAGCGCGGAGCTGGTGGACTCGTCGTCACCGAGCTGCACCCGCACGTCCACCGCGCCGGCTTCTCCGGCCGGCGTCAGGACCTGGAGCCGCTGCGGATCCACGGGGGTCACCCGCGCGCTGTCGACCTCGACGTCGCCGAGCCAAACGCGCGCGCTGCTGTCGAAGCCGTTGCCGCGGATCATCACCAGCGTGCCGCCGGCGTGGGGGCCGTGCGGCGGGTCCACGCCGAGCACCGTATGCGGAGCGATCTCGAGCGCATCGGGCGACACGTCGGGGGCGCCGCTGTCCAGGTCGATGGGTGCCTGCGGGCCGGCGTCGTCGTCGGTCTGGCGCACGAACGGCTTGTCACGGCGTGCGACGCAGCTCGCGAAAAAGACTCCGCTGAACAGCCCTACCCAACAGAGCGCGCGCAAGCGGCGATGCATGCCAGCCCAAGGCTACGAGCCGGACAGGGCTTCGGCAAACCAGTTTCGCTCAGCTCGCCAAAATCGCGCCAGCCGGACCGCCTCCGACCTCGTGCGCCGTCAGCTCGAGCGCGGCCAGGAGCTCCAGGGCGACGCGCTTTCTGGGGCTGCCGTCCCCGGCCGGCCCGACACAGGCCGGACAGCCCCCACGACAGACGCAGGAGCGAATCAAGCGCCCTGCCGCCCAGCACAGCTCGCGGCCGCGCTCGTAAATGCGCTCGGCCATGCCCACGCCGCCCGGCAACGCATCGAAAAGAAACACGGTGGGGTCGAACTGGCCCGTGCGCCCTGCGTGCGGGTCGCGCCCCGGCGCTACGGCCGGCGCCTCACCGTCGCTCTCCTGGCCGCCGTCGCCGAGCGTCTGTCCGATGTCGCGCGGGTCGCACATCAAGAACAAAGTCGAGACCGTTTCGAGCGCGGCGCCGAGTCCGCGCAGGCCATCGATGAGCGTCGCCCGAGGGTGGGGGAGCGCCGCCAGCACGGCTTCCGGCACGGTGAGCCAGAAGCTCGTGGTGTGCATTTGCAGCTCGGGCAAATGCACGTCGCCGTAGCCGGCGTTCTCGTGACTGAAGAACTTGATCTTCTTGTAGCCGGTCACCTTCTCGATCACCTTCACGTCGCCGAACCCGACGCGCGCGCGTCCCAGCGTGCCGGCGTCGCGTGGCTCGATCACGCTCACGGTGCGGTAGGTGAGGGCGGTGGTGAAGTAGTCGGGCTCGACCTTGCGCACGAAGGCCTTGTGGTTGTCGTAGTCGAGCCGCTCGACCTGAAACTGCTCGGCATCGTGCTGATAAATGGCCTGCTCGTGCAGCATGGTGTGCGTGGCTCGGAAATCGAGCTCGGCGATCGATTTGCCGGTCGTAAGATCGATGATCACGAAGTTGTCCCAGCCAATGTTGCGCAGCGACACGCTGCTGGCCGGAAACGCCTCGCCCGCCCAGTGATAGCGACCGCCCGACTGATGCACGAGCCCGTGACCGCGCAGGTACTCGAGCGCGTCGCGCGTCGCCTCGGGGTCGAGCGTGAGGTAGGTTTCGCCGCGCGCCGGCTCGGGCGAAGCCGGACGAGGGCCAGGCGCTGCCAGCTCGAACGGTGCTTCGAACACCGCGCATTTGAGGTGCTGGATCAGAATCTCGACGTTGCCGGGATCGATGCGCGCCTCTTCTGCGCCCGCCTCGAACAGGTAACGGGGCTCGCGCGCCAGGTATTGATCGAGCGCGTCGCTGCCGCAGACCAGCACGGCGATGCTCGTCTCGCCGCGGCGCCCGGCGCGACCGAAGCGCTGCCAGGTGCCCGCCACCGACCCCGGATAGCCGGCGCACACGACTGCCGACAAGTCACCGATGTCGATACCCAGCTCGAGCGCATTGGTGGCCACCACGCACAGAATCTCGCCGGCGCGCAGCCCGGCCTCGATGCGGCGCCGCGTCTCGGGCAGGTAGCCGCCGCGGTAGGCCATGACGGCGCCCGCGCCGGCCACGTCGCCCACCTTGGCGCGCAGGTATTTGAGCATCACCTCGACCGAGTTGCGCGAAGGCCCGAACACGATCGTGGGCACCTTGGCCCTTACCAGATCGGCCGCCAGGTTCACCGCTTGCTTGAGCGTGCTGGCGCGCAGCTGCAGCTCCTCGTTCACGACCGGCGGATTGTAGATGTAGGTTTCGCGACTGGCGCGGGGGGCACCGGACTGGTCGACCAGCTCCACCTGCTCGGGAGCCACACCGATCAAACGCGCCGCGTGCTCGCGCGGATTACCGATCGTGGCCGTGGCTGCGATGAAGGTCGGCCGTGAGCCATGGAACGCCGCCACGCGCCGCAGCCGCGCCAGCACGTGCGCCATGTGCGAGCCGAACACGCCGCGGTAGGTGTGCAGCTCGTCGAGCACGACGTACTTCAGGCCCTGAAATAGGCTCGCCCAGCGCGCATGACTGGGCAAGATGCCCGCGTGCAGCATGTCCGGGTTCGTGAGCACGACGCGGCAGCGCTCGCGCACCGCTCGGCGCGCATCGCCCGGCGTGTCGCCGTCGAACACCATCGCGCTCGTGGGCAAGCCGGCCTCGCCCATCAGCTCGCGCAGGTTGTGCTCCTGATCGCGCGACAGCGCCTTGGTCGGATAGACGAACAGCGCGGTGGCCGTAGGATCTTCTGCCAGCGCCGTCAGCACCGGCAGGTGGAAGCACAGGCTCTTGCCGCTGGCGGTGGGGGTCGCGATGGCCACGTGGCGCCCCGCGAGCGCGGCAGCCACCGCTTGCGTCTGGTGCGAGTAGAGCGAGCTTACGCCGCGACGAACGAGCGCGTCGCGCAGCGCTTGGGGTACGCCGTCCGGGATCTCGCCGAGCTCCGCCGAGGTGGGTGGGAGGCTGCGCTCGGCTGCGAAGCAGCGCTTGACCGTACCGTTTGCCTGCCATTGCTCGACGACGGAGCGGACTCCTGAGGGGCTAGACCAAGGCGCTCGGGGCATCGGGCTCGGATACTAGACAAGTGTGCGGTAGTCGGCAATCCGGCCGTTCGGCCGTCGTGTGCGCGTTGGCCTCCTCCGCGCTACCGGGTCGGCCCGGCTCGGGAAGCTTCGCCAGCGGTCAGGTGTTCAGCGCCAGTCCGCCTTTCCGGAGACTGGTCCTTTGCTTCAACCTGTCGTAGACCCTGCCGCTCCTGCCCGTATGACCGACCCGCTCGATCCGCCGCGGGAGCCCGCGCTCTCGCCCGCTCCTGGTCTGCAGCCCGCCCTGGCGGTGGAGCCGGTGAGCGCCGCCGCGCCGGAGCCGACCCTGGGCGACCCCGCGGCATTTCCCGCGCCTCAGTCGCCGGAGCCCGCGACTCTGCCGAGCGCACCGCCCGCCGCAGCTCGCCCCTCGCAGGCAGCGGGCGGCTCGCGCCCCACGTTCTTGTTTTTCGGGGTGGTGGCGGCGGTAGCGCTCTTGGCAGACGTCGGTACCAAGGCCTGGGCGGAGATCACGCTCTCGCGGCGGGATCCACTCCAGCCCTCGATAGAGCTGATCCCGGATCACCTCTCCTTCACGCTCGCCTACAACCCCGGCGGCGCGTGGGGCCTGTTTCAGAATCACAGCGAGTACATCCGCCGGCCCTTCTTCTTGCTGGTCAGCCTGCTGGCCATCGGCTTCATCATCAACCTCTACGGTCGACTGACGCCGCAGCAACACGCACTGAAATGGGGCCTGCCGCTCGTGCTTGGCGGCGCGCTCGGCAACCTGTCCGACCGCATCGTGCGCTCCAACGTGATCGACTTCATCGACTACCAGGCCAAGTGGATCGAGGCCATGAATCGCCTGGTGGCCAAGGCGGTTCCCCGCTGGTCGGTGACCGAGCACTGGCCCACGTTCAACGTCGCCGACATCGCGATCTGCGTGGGAGTAGGCCTGATGGCCGTCGACATGTTCACGTCGCGCCGCGGGGCCTCGTCGTCGATCCCACCGCGCCCGCCGGTCGGCGATCTGGGCTTGAAAGTTCCAGACGCGACTCCGCCCTTGAAGCCCGAAGCTTAAAGCTCGAAAGTCCGGCCATGCAGAGCCGCCTGTTCACGCTCGACTTCTCCGCGTTTGGCGGGGACTACACGATCCCGGCTCCGAGCTACTTCGTGCTGCTGCTGCTCGGCTTCCTCTTCGCAACCATCATGGGCTGCATTTGGGCCAAGCGTGTGGGTCAGGACCCAGACGTGATCGTCGATCTCGGTCTGGCCATGCTGCTGGCAGGAGTGGCAGGTGGTCGGCTGCTGCACGTGCTGGCCGACGGCTACTTCTGGGACTACGTCCACTTGTGCACCGACCCCAGCAAGGTGGATTGGCACGTCACGCGCAGCGAATGCGTGTCGACCTACGACGGCGTTTGGAACGCCATGCAAGGCGTTTGCCGCCCCAAGCAGAGCGATTGCCTGGCTTGGGCGAAGTTCTACGGTGGCGGCTTCGCGTACTACGGCGGCTTCATCGGCGCTTCGGTCGCGGCCTGGTTCCTGCTGAAGGCCGATCGCTTCCCGTTCTGGAAGGGCGCCGACATGGCCGGGATGGTCGTGCCGGTCGGGCTGGCTTTCGGGCGCATGGGCTGCACGTTGGCCGGCTGCTGCTTCGGTAAGGTCTGGGATTCGTCCTCTTGGGCGCTGTCCTTTCCCGGTCACAGCCCCGCCAGTGAGGCGCAATGGAAGGACAAGCTGCTCCAGCAGCCGTCCGACCCGGCATTGCCGGTGCATCCCACGCAGCTCTACGAGGCGCTGGCTTCCCTGCTCATCGCGGCGTTTTTGACCCTCTACTTGCACGAGCGCAAGCGCTACGACGGCCAGATCTTTCTGGCTTTCATGGCCCTTTACGCGGCTGCTCGCTTCGTGATCGAGTTCTTCCGCGACGACGACCGCGGGGGACTGCTCGGGCTCAGCACTTCCCAGCTGATCGGCGTGATCCTGATCGGCATCGCGGGTTACCTGCACACGCGCCTGAGCAAGCTCGCCTCCCCGGCGGCTCCCGCCGCGCCTGCCGCAGCCTGAGCCGCAGTCCGGAATTGGCGCAGCGTGCACGGCTCACCTAGGATCCCAGCCATGCGCGTGGTTTGGCCGCTGTTGGTCGTGGCGTTGGGCACCGCCTGCGAGCAGGAAAACGAGCGTCCCCCCGCTGCGGACCCGTGCGACCCAGCCACCATGGACTGCTACAGCCCCCCCAATAGCGGGGGGGTCGTGGGTGGTGGCGAGGGCGGAAGCGATACCGGGGAGGACCAGGCGACCGGT
>DATDEV010000126.1:0-6438 GCA_036522995.1 Polyangiaceae bacterium | reverse complement strand
AGTGGGGGCAGTGATTGTCGGCGCCGAGGGTGGCACTGAACGCGTGATAGCGTCGGCAGCCGACGGTGTTCCCGACCTCGTCGCCATTGTTGCCGGGGTCGAGCGCCTCACACACGTCGAAGCATTGCTGCTCCGACTCGTACTGCAGCAGGTCGCCGTCGCATGCGGCAAGCTCGATCTTGCAATACTCCTCGCACGTCGGCTCCGCCTCGGGATCCGGGACGCACCATTTTTCGGGACGCACGATGGGTGCGTGCTTGCAGTGCTCCACCGGGTCCACCGTCGCCGAGGCCGTGTGCACGAGCCGGCATTCGATGCTGTCGCCGCCGTGGTCGGCAGACAGGTTGTAGCTGCTTTGATCCGCGAGCCCACCACACGCCTTGAGGCAGGCTTCGGTTTCGCCGTGAAGGTACTGGTCCGGGCAAATCTGCGGGAACAGCGTGCAGTAAGCGTCGCAGTCGGAGCCGCAGATGCCGTCGCCACCGGGCCCCGCCGAGCGGCAGGTCTCCTCGGGCTCGGACAGCTCGGCGATCTGTGCCTGGCGCAAGCGGCAGGCGACGTTGTTGCCCACCGGCTCGTTGGGGTCGCCGGGCTCGAGCTTGGCGCAGATGCCCAGGCAGTGCGCCTCGCTGGTGTAAACCGCGTTGGTACCGATGCAGGCCGCCATCACGGTGTCGCAGTAGTCCTGGCACTGCTCGGTGGTGTCCGGGTCGCCCGGGTCGGGGGCGTTGGGATCGAGCGTGCGATCCTCGATACCCGCAACCGCCTGGCAAGCGGCGACCCCCAGCCCGAACAAGCCGACCAGACCGAGCGCAACGATTCGCCGAGGCTGCAAAGCGCGCACGATCAGAACCTCCCCGAAAGGCTAGCCGCGGCGGTGCCGGGCGCCAGCAACGGCACCAGCGCCACGCGATCGCCCTTTTTAGGCCCGCCCGTCAAGAACAGCACCGCGCCGGTTGCGAGCAGCGCGCCGCCGGCAACGAAGGCGATGTTGGCAGCGACAGCGTCCTCTTGGGCCTGCTCGGTGAGGTCCACGCCATCCTGGTCGTTGCACAGGTTGCCATTGGGGCAGTGCTCCTCGGCATCGTTGTTGCGGGAAATGGCGCGAACGCCGAAGTAGGTGCCGATGCCTACGCCCACGAGCCCGAGGCCTCCGGAAACCAGGCCGAGCTTCTGCTGCAGGGTCATGCCCTTGCTTTGAGCGTCGCTCGCCGAGGCTTGAGTCGTCGCCGGGTCCTGAGGGCCGTCGGCGGCAGCTTGCGTTGGCCCAGTTGCGGGCGGGGCCTCGGTCCCCTTGACCAGCGCTGGCACGCGCACGCTGGCGCTGGCGCCGCCGGCGGCCACGGCGATCGGGGTGCTCCAGGTTTCATAACCGGGCGCGCTGACCTCGATGCGGTACTCGCCGGGATCGACCGGCAGCGGTGTGCCGATGAGCGACGGCTCGAGTCGTTGCGAACCGCGCTTGACGACGACTCCCGGGATGCTCGCCACCTCCGGCTCCAGCTCCACGGAGAGTCGGCTCAGCTTGGGCTCGAGCTCTTGTGCGCGGCCGGCGGCGACGCGCGCGCGATCGGTCTGATTGCTATTGCCGGCCAGCGAGGCGGCCTCACGGAACGTGGCCCACGCGCTCGCGGTCTTGCCGATGCGCTCGTAGCACTCGCCCAGGTAGAGCAAGGTGCCCACGGCGGGATCGATGCGGTTGCTTTCCTCGAGCTTGGGACAAGCCTGGGGGAAGCTGTTCTGCTTCATCAGCTGCACGCCCTGGTCGAACAGGGCCTCGGCGGAGGCCTTGTCGGAGGCGATGGCCTGAGCAGCCGCGGGTGCGGGGCTCAGCAGCATCCAGGCGGCGGGAGCCAAGCAAGCCAGGCGGGCGAAGCGAGCAGAGCGACCGTGAGCAGCCATGCCTGGGTTTTTACCCCAACTTGCTGCTGCGACGTGAGCCTTCAGCCTAGCGGCGTCCACCAAAGTCGGTGATCACCGCGCCAGTACTAGCAGGAGTACCCGAACCGCCAACCGGCTTGGCGGGCTTGGCCGCGGGCTTCGCGACCGCGACTGCCGGCCTGTGCTTGGGCGGTGCGGCGGCTGCCGGCGCTGGTGGGGTCGGCGTGGCGGAGCTAGCTGCGCGCTCCGTTGGTGGCGCGGCCACGGCGGGCTCGGTCGGGCTCGGATGGACGAGCGGGGCCGGCTCGGCCGGGCTCGGCTTGGGCTCGGTCTTGGCAAGCTCCGCTGCACCAGGAACGGCAGTCGCCGCCGGTTGAGGTGACTTGGCGGTGTCGTCGTCGTTTCGTGCAGCCCACAGTCCCAGCGCGCCCGCCAGCACGGCTGCAACGGCGCCTATCACCAGCAGCGGACCACGACGGCGGGGGCTCTTTCCCACACCGCTGTTGCCCCACGAGTTCACGGTCGGATCGGAGATCGGCTGCGGAGTGACGGCGTACTGCGGCGTCGAGGCCAGCGGCGTGATCGGACGCGAGTAGGCAGGCGCCGACTGCAGGCTCGACGTGACCTGGCTGGCCACCGGCGGCCGGCCGGATACGTTGATGCCGGTTGCGCCCAGCACGCGCTCGGCGCGCTCCACGTGGATGTGGCTGCCCGGCATGGCGAACGGCACCAGCGAGCGGCCCAGATCGTAGACCGTCGGGAAGCGCTCGTTGCGGTCCTTCCTCAGGCAGCGCAGCACCGCCTGCTCCAGACCCTCGGGCACCTCGGGGCGATGCTGGCGCAGCGGTATCGGTTCGTCGTGCAGCAGCGCCGCGCACAGCTGCGGGATCGAATCGCCCGTGTAAGGCGGCTGCCCGGTGAGCATCTCGTAGAGCATGGCGCCGAGCGACCAGATATCGGCGCGCGTGTCGACGTCCTTGGCCGAGCGCATCTGCTCGGGCGCCATGTACAGCGGGGAACCGATCAGCGCGGCGGTCTTGGTGAGCGACAACTCTTCGACCGAGGTGCCGCCGAGGGCCTTGGAAATGCCGAAATCGAGCACTTTGACTCGGCGCGAGCCGTCGGCGCGGCGCGCCAGGAACAGGTTGCCTGGCTTGAGATCGCGGTGCACGACGCCATTGGCGTGAGCCTCGGCCAGCGCCTCGATGGCCTGCAGCGTGAACTCGACGGCGTCGAGCATCGGCAGGCGCTCGCAACGCCGCAGCTCGTCGGCGATGTCGTTGCCCTCCAGGTACTCCATCACCATGAAGGGCAGGCCAGTGTCGAGCGTCCCGACGTCGAGCACGCGCGCGACGTGCTCGCTCCTGATCTTTGCTGCCGCGCGCGCCTCGCGCCGGAAGCGTTCGGCGGCGTCGGGTCGCTCCGCTGCTTGCTGGCTCAGGAACTTGACGGCGACGCGCTGCTCCAGGTCGCCGCGGAAGGCCGACACCACGACGCCCATGCCGCCGAATCCCAGGATCTTCTCGACGCGGTACTTGCCGGCGAGAAGGTCCCCTTCTTGGACAGGAGCCTCCATGGATTAAGTTGGGAAGGCTAACCCATCTGACGTAGGAAAGCTCACTTATCCGGACGATAGGCCGGGTGCGGGTTCGGGAACCAATTCTCACCAGCCAGGCGATGAACGGTAAGTCTCGCGAAATCGAGGCCTAGCGTAGCGCCGAGCTGCTTCGCGTTATTTGTACCATAGCCGCCGCCGATCGAGAGCGTGATGCCCCACGGCGCGCCCAGCACCAGCGCCGCTTGGCCACCGGTCGAGCCCTCACCCCAAAAACGTTGGTAGGGCCCTGCGTCTAGCGCGAGACCGAAGCCTCCGGTCACGAAGCTGCGCGTCGCGACACGCAGCGAAATGCCGAGGTCCGCGCCCTCACCGAACAACGTGAGTACTTTGAACATGCCGCCGACGCTCAGCGCGCGCGTCGCTGGCGTGCCCATGCCTGCCTCGATTGCCAGCGTGGGAGCTACGCGCGCTTCGAGCTCGTCTTGCTCCAGCGCAGTGGCGCCGCCGCCCACGTAAATCCAAGAAGCCACGTCGGCGCGGGCGTGCTGAGAGCAAACCAGCAGCGAGAGCGAGCACAGGCAGCGAAGCAGGTTTTTCATCTGTCTAGACCGCCGCCAGCGCGCGCACGAAACGATCCATGTCCTCGCGCCGATGCTTTTCCGTGACGGCGATCAGCAAGCGATCCTTGAGCGCGCGATCGGCGCGGCCCAGGTCGTAGCCGGCGATGATGCCTTGAGCTTCGAGCTTTTCGCAGACGCGAGCAGCGTCGCCGCCGCGCACCTGCAGCGTGAACTCGTTGAAGAAGGGCGCCTCGGCGAAGGCCGACTCGTAGCCGGGTAGCGCCAGGATCTGCGAACGCAGGTAGCGCGCCTTGGCCAGGCATTGCCGGCCGACCTCGACGAAGCCGGTCTTGCCGATCAGGCTGGCACGAATCGTGAGCGACAGCGCCAGCAGCCCCTGGTTCGTGCAGATGTTGCTGGTCGCGCGCTCGCGACGAATGTGCTGCTCGCGGGTGGAGAGCGTGAGCACGAAGCCGCGCTCGCCGTTGTGATCCACCGTCTCGCCGCAGATGCGGCCGGGCAGCTGCTGCAAGTAGGCGCGGTCGTCGCGGCAGGCGAACAGACCCACGCCGGGGCCGCCGAACTGCGGCGGGCAAGCCAGCGCCTGGCCCTCGCCCACGGCAATGTCGGCTCCTAGCGCGCCGGGAGACTCGGCTACGGACAGCGCGTACGGCTCGCTGACCGCGGCCACCAGCAACGCACCGTGAGCGTGCGCCAGCTTGGCCAGCCCGGACAGGTCGTTGAGCGTGCCATAGAAGCTCGGATAACCGACGACCAGCGCGGCTACCTGATTGTCGAGCGCGCGCTCGATCTGCGCGTGGTTGGCGCCGCCGTCGGCGCCGACGCCCAAGACCTGGCAGCTGGTATCTTCACGGCCGGCCAGGTAGGTGGCGGTGGTGAGCCGGTAGTCGGGGTGCACGCAGCCGCTCATCAGCACCTTGCCGCGCTTGGTCAGGCGGCAGGCCATCAGCGCAGCTTCGGCAGTGGCGCTAGCGCCGTCGTACAAGCTGGCGTTGGCTAGCGGCAGGCCCATCAGCTCGCTGACGATGGTCTGGAACTCCCAGATCGCCTGCAGCGTGCCCTGCGCCACCTCGGGCTGGTAGGGCGTGTAGGCGGTGTAAAACTCGCTGCGCAGCAGCAGCTGGTCCACCGCCGGCGGGAAGTGGTGCTCGTACATGCCTGCGCCCAGGAACGACAGCATGCCGCTAGCGCCGCTCTTCTTGCTCAGCTCGGAGAGGTGAGTCATCAGCTCGGGCTCGGAGAGCGCCGGCTCGAGGGACAGGCTGCGCTCGAAGCGAGCCTCGGGCGGGATGGTCGCGAACAGCTCGTCGAGCGACTTGCGCCCGACGATCGCCAGCATCTCGGCGATCTCCGCCTCGGTGTGCGGCACGTAACGCATCAGTGTGCCGATTCTTCCAGGAACGTCGAATATGCAGGAGCGTCGAGCAGCGCGCCGACGGCAGCGGCGTCGTCGGGCTCGATCGCGATCATCCAGGCCTTGCCCCAGCAGTCCTCGTTGACCAGCTCGGGAGCGTTGTCGAGCGCGGGGTTCACGCGCGTGACCTTGCCGCTGACCGGCGCGAACAGATCGCTCAGCGTCTTGACGCTCTCGATGGTGCCGAAGGCCTTGTGCGCCTCCACGCGATCGCCGGCCTTCACGTCCAGGCTGACGAGCGTGATGTCACCGAGCGCGTCGACGGCGAAGGCCGTGATGCCCACCACCAGCTCCGTGCCCTCGCTGAGGGTCCACTCGTGATCCTTGGTGTACTTGCGGTCCGTTTTGACTTCTTTGGCTTGGCTCATGTCAGGCGTTTCCGGCGCTGGGTTTGCGCTTGTAGAAGGGTGTCTTGACCACCTTGGCTTCGATGGATTTGCCGCGGCAGTCGACCAAGAAAGGGGAATCGACGGCGGCGCGCTCGAGCGGCAGGTAGCCGAGGCCGATGCTCTTGCCGAGCGTGGGCGAGGGGCCGCCGGAGGTGCAGACGCCGATCGTCTCGCCGCTGGGCGAGAGCAGGGGGTAGCCGTGGCGACCGATACCGCGCCCGACCATCTCGAAGCCGACGATGCTGCGCGTGAGGCCGGCTGCCTTCACCTGCTTGAGCGCCTGCTGCCCCAGGAAGGCCTGCGGCTTGTCGAGCTTGACCGTCCAGCCCAGCCCCGCCTCGAGCGGGTTCGTGGTCTCGTCGATTTCGTTGCCGTACAGCGAGAGCCGCGCTTCCAGGCGCAGGGTATCGCGCGCACCCAGGCCGATCGGCGTCACGCCGAGCGCGGCGCCGGCATCGAGCAAGCTGGCGAACAGCCGCGCGGCGCCGGCGTTGTCGCAAAACAGCTCGACGCCGTCTTCACCGGTGTAGCCGGTGCGAGCCACGGTGGCTTTCACGTCGGCCACGCTGCCGTCGGCGAAGCGAAACGGGCGCAGCTGCGCGGGGTCGAAGCTCG
>DATDEV010000125.1:0-9075 GCA_036522995.1 Polyangiaceae bacterium | reverse complement strand
GGGGGAGCGGTCGGAGGCGGCGTTTGAGCCCAGGCGGCGCTGGGTATGGCCGCGACCATTCCCAAAAGAACGGCAACGCGCTTCATCCGGGCTGGACCATAGCACGCAGCGTGCTACTGCCCGGCGCGCTGCACTGCCGCGCCCCGAGCCCTTGCGAGCACCCGATCAAGCGACCGCCCTTGCAGCAAGACTGGAAAGCCCTCGGCTCCTACGGGACACTGGGGATGGAAATCGCGCTCAGCGTCGTGGTCGGCCTGTTCGGCGGTCAGTGGCTGGACCGCAAGCTGAACACCGGCGGCATCCTCACTTGGGTCGGGTTTGCCTATGGGCTTGCAGCCGCGGGGCGCGCCATCTATCGAGCGATGCGCAAGTCCAACCGCGAGGCAGAAGAGCACGACCGACGCGAGCGCGAAGCTCGACACGACTACGACGATGACGAACGCCAACGCTGAAGACCGAGGACTGCGCGCCGCCCTGTGGGCGATCGCGCTCACCGGTGCCGTCCTGACACTCGGGTCGCCGTTCGTGCTCGGAAAATCCGGAGTCGCCGGCGTGGCCCTCGGTTCGCTGATCGCCGCCTTCAACCTGTGGGCGTTGGCGCGCATCGTGCGCGCGTTCGTCAGCGGTGGCGCCGGGCTGCCCTGGGTCCTGCTCGCAGCGTTCAAGCTGGTGGGCTTGCTGGCAGTGGTGGCGCTCGTGCTCCACCTGGGCATCACGACCGTGATCCCTCTCGCCGTCGGCTACGGCGCCTTGCCGATCGGTATCGTGTTTGCTCAGCTCGGCTCGGCACGCCAGCTCACGTCTCCCAATATTCACGGCGGAATCGACGATTCCAGCCCCGAAGGTCGATAGATGCCCGAACATTCTTCCTGGCTTACCCTCATCCTTTCTCACTTCCGCGACACGCTCGAGCACAACGCCGAGGTGCTCGGCGACACTGTCGTCGGCAAGCAAGCGCCGACCTGGCACGGCTTCGAGCCGCTCGCGGCGTCACTGTTCGTGATGCTGCTCATCCTGCTGATCGCCAGCCGGGTGCGCTCGCGTCTCAATCGTAGCGACGAAGCCATCGTGCCGGAGGCCAGCCTCACGCTGCGCACGTTCATGGAAGCGTTCCTGGGCTACTTCTACGACCTGGCCAAGAGCGTGATGGATGCCGAGCGCGCCAAGCGCTACTTCCCGCTGATTGGCACGGCGGCCATGTTCGTGTTCTTCGCCAACGTGATGGCGCTCATCCCGGGCATGCCGGTGGCGACCAGCAACCTGAACATCACGCTCGGCAGCGCGCTGGTGGTGTTCGTGCTGTTCAACACCTACGGGCTCATGACCAACGGCTTCGGGTACATCAAGCACCTGGCCGGCCCGGCCTGGTACCTGGCGCCGCTCATGTTTCCGATCGAGGTCATCTCGCTGTGCGTCCGGCCCGTGACTCTGGCGGTTCGGCTCATGGTGAACATGGCGGCCGACCACCTGATGCTGGGCCTGTTCCTGTCGCTCGTCGCGCTGCTCGTGCCGATCCCGCTGATGCTGCTCGGCTGCCTGGTCGTGCTGATTCAGACGCTGGTTTTCACGATGCTGACCTGCATCTACATCGGCCTGGCAACCGAACACGAGGCCCACGGCGCCCATCACTGACGCCTGAGCCTTTCAGTCTCCTCATAACGAGCAGGCCCAAATCGAGCCACGCTCCGAGCTAGACCCGACGCCCACCAGCACCCCCGCAGCCAAGGTCCCAGTTAGACCCGACGCCAACCAGCACCCGCGTTTGGGGCTGGGGCCCCAAACGCCAACGAGACAGAGCCCCAAACGCCAACGAGACAGAAAAACGAGTGGCAAGGGGAACGAAAACGAACTAAGAGCGGGGCGCGATTAGCCCTGCTTAGTGCAGGTTCTCGGCGCGAAACCAAGCGCCAACGCGGAGTTAAAAGGAGTCCTTTAATGTCGAAGAACAAGCTCAAGCTTGCCAGTGTTGCCCTCACCACCCTCACCGCCGCTCCGGCCTTCGCCCAGGGCGCTGAAGCTGGTAGCTCGGGCTCCGCTGCCGCGATCGGCGCGTCGATCGCGATCGGCTTGGCAGTGCTCGGTGGTGGCCTCGGTCAGGGTCGCGCCGCTGCTGCCGCGCTCGAAGGCATCAGCCGCAACCCCGGTGCCGCTCCGCGCATCCAGACCCCGATGATTCTCGGTCTGGCTCTGATCGAGTCGCTGGTGCTGTTCGCGTTCATCATCGCGTTCCTGCTCCAGGGCAAGATCTGAGCGCTGCGTGGTCGGCCTTTCGCGCCGATCACGCCTCGCGTTTCGTGTTTGCGCTCCGCGTTTTTTCCAGCCCCGGCTGAGCCGATGAAGCGACTACTCGTCGCCGATTTGGCTCAGCCCCGCAGATAGTCGCGAGCGCAGCTCGAGCAAATCGAAGCCACCCGGCGCAGTGCGCGCCGCAATGGTGCGCACCGCGTTGTGCGCGCGATCGCGCGCGATCGCCGACAGCCCCAGTCGGTCTCCGAGCAGCGCCAGCATCGCGCCCTCTGCCTCGGATTGCTGCCCGTCCACCTCGGCCATCCAGCAAGCGGTGGCGTAGGTGAAGAGTCGGGTCAGCCGATTCATGCGCACCGTCTCGACCTCTTCTAGCGTCACCACGCTGGCCAGGGCGCGCTCGATCGACACCAAGTCCTCACCCTGCATTTGTAGCTGCCGCGCTGCCTGGCGCAGTGCCTCGGCCTCGCGCGGATCGAGCGAGCCGTCGGCCCAGGCGATCGCCGAGATGGCGAGCAACGTGTCATGACCGATCTCGAGCTTCACGTCCCTGAGTGTCATCGGATGCCTCCAGCAGCAACGGCTCTCGCCTCATCTCACTCGGACCAGGCTGCCCTGTTCGTAAACCGTTGGTAGGGCCGCTGTCCACCCGCTCGGCAAACGCGGGCTGGCCCAGCCGAATAGCCGCTCCGCATCGGCCGGGCTCAGGTTGACGCAGCCGTGGCTTTGAACGCGGCCGAAGGCCTTGTGCCAGAAGGTGCCGTGCAGGCCGTACCCCTTCTGGAAATACATCACCCAGGGTACCGCCTGGATGGCGTAGGTCTCCCCAGCCTCCAGGTTTTCCAGGTTGTCCATGTCGCTGCTGGCAAGCTTCACCCAGATGCGGTGGTTACCTGGCGGGGTCGCCAGGTCGCTGCCCTGGCCGCCGCGGCCGGTCGACACCAGCGTGGCGAACATCGGGCGGTCACCGGCGTAGGCGGTGGCGATTTGCGAGCGCAGCTCGACGTCGAACCAATGCTCTCCGCTCTTGACCTCGCTCGGCCTGGCGAGTCGGGTCGGCCGAACCACCTCGCTGTCGGGTAGCCAGCCGCCCTCGGCGAAGCGCAGCCAGCGCTTGCCGGCGAGCGCCCGCTCCTCCACCACCTGCAGCCGCGTCTGGCGGGGCCAGAGCTCGCGCCCCGGCGGGCCACCCGGCTGCGCGCGCGCGCGCGCCTTGTCCGAGCTCACCCAGGCCACGTCGAGCGCTTCGCCCACGGCGCTGCCGCGAAACGCGGGGGCCACCACCCGGCGCAGGTCGCGCAGCGGGATCCAGAAGCCGTGCGTGCTCAGGCCATAGCGGTCTCCGTCCGGCTTCTGCCCTTCGCGCGTGATGGCCACGCCGAACCCGGGCAAGAGCTGCGCCTCGGGCACGCCCTCCTCGGCGATGGCGAGATCGCCGTAGCCGAAGCTGCCGTCGCGGCTGACGAAGTAGTAATCGAAGGGCAGGCCGTCGGCGCTGCCCTGAGGGGCCTGCTCGGGGGGTGCGCTCGCGCTCGAGGCTTCGGCGCCCTCTTCGCAGATCCAAGCCAGCGGCCCGACCGAAAACCAGCGTCCCACGCAGCCGCCGCCGCGCGCGAGCTCGAACACCGGCAGCCGAGCGCCCCGCAGCGCGGCCCCACGTCGCGCCGCGTTCTTGCTCGGCTCGCTGAACAGGGGCTCGTCCCGCCGTAGCACCGTCACGCTGCGCACCCCCTCGAGCGTGCGTGCGGCTGGTAAGCGTGCCGCTACCGAGGTCGCGCCGGCTAGCCAGCAGAGCAGCAGCACCGTCGCAGAGAGTAGCGAGCGGCGCACTCGAGCCTCAGCTGAAGCTGAACGTGAGCTCGTGATCGCAGACCCGGAACGCGTCGCCTTCCGAGATGACTTTGCGTTGCACGCGTTGGCCGTTGTACTCGACGCCGTTGGTCGAGCCCATGTCCACGATGTAGTACTGGCCGTTCGAGAACTCGATCATCGCGTGCTGGCGCGACACGTTCGGATCCTTGATCGTGAGGTCGCTCGACTGCTTGCCGCGACCGATGATGAAGCGATCCTTGGTCACCGGGAACGTCTCACCCTGATAGCTGATGCTCAGCTTGGCTCCGGCGGCGCTGGGCGCCGCGACGGCTGCCGGCGCGGGCCTGCCCGGCGGAGGCGGCGGCATGCTGCGCGCACCCCCGCTCGGCATCGGCGGTGGAGGTGGAGGTGGAGGCGGCCCGGGCGCACGGCGCGTTGGCGCGGGCAAGGCCGAGCCTGGGGGCGGCAGCGGCGGTGGGCCGCTGGCTGCGGAGGGGATGGGGGGCGGCGCGACCGGTCGCTTGCCGGGCGCGGGTGGCGGAGCCGCGACCTTGGGGGGCGGCGCTGGCGGCGGTGCGCCCAGGCCTGTCGAGCTAGGCCCCGGCGCCGACGAAGGCGGCGGCGCGGCCATGGGCGGCGGAATCGACGGTGAGCCAGCGGCAGCCCCGTAGCCGCGCTGACGCGCGTACTGCTTCATGGCGTCGTTCACCAGGTAGTCCACGGAGCACTCCAGCTCGCGGGCCATCTGCTCGAACTTCTGCCACAGAGCTTCCTTGCACTGGAACGTGCGCTGGGTCTTCTTGTTCTGATCCGCCGTCATCGCTGGTCTACTTTGCCGCCCCGCGCTTCTCCATGGCGGGCTTCACGCAGTGCTCGACGAAGTCGCCCAGCGTCGTGACGTCTTTGGTCTCCGAGCCCTTGTCGGTTTTGATCTCGCACTTCCAGTCGCAATCCTTGGCTTCCTCTTTGCACTTGGGAGTGGCCGTGCGATCGGAGGTGTAGCGCGAAATCTTCGGCAAATCCGCCGCGGTGCCGACGTTGTAATAGTAGCCGAGCGCGGTGAGGCGGGCTTGCACCGCGTTGCCCGTCGTCGAGTACTTTTCCGCGACCTGGGCAGGCGGCGTGGTGCCTTTCATGTTGGCGATCAGCTGACCGTACTTGAGCGGCTCGGTGATGGCCATGTTGCTCGCACCCTCGAGCTTATCGAAAAACTCCGGTAGCTGAGAGGTTTCGCTCATCTTCAGCACGAGCTCGGCTGCGACCCAGCGCACCTTCCAGTTCTCGTCCTTGAACAGCTCGTAGAGCTTGTCGATCACCAGCGGCCGTGGCAGCTCGCCGACACGGTGCAGCGCGACCTCGCGCACCGAGTCCGGCGTGTCGCTGGCGCCCGCGATCGCCAGGATGGCCTTGGCGTGCTCGGGGTTGGTCTTGTCCAGGTTGCCCTGCAAGGCAGCCAGGGCGGCGCCGCGGCGCTTGGGGTCCTGTTCTTTGTCTTGGGCAAAGCCGAGCAGGAAGGCGACGACGGGCTTGCCGCCGATCTTCTTCATCGACGAAAACACCTTCGACAGCTCCTCTTCCTGGAACTTGGCGAGCTGTGCGGCGAGCTGCGCGTCGGTGGGCTTGAGCTTGGACGCCAGGTTGGCGGCTTGGACGCCGGGCTTCTTCTGCTCGATCCAGGCCTTGGAGTTGATCTCCTTCGCCACGGCCACCAGCTTTTCGCTGGCCTTGGCTTTGGTGGCCTCGTCGCCGAAGTCGGCGATCATCTGCGCGATGCGGTCGATCTTGGGGGCGCCGGGCACGATCAGATCCGGCAGCGAGCGCACGCCGTCGGCTTTCAGCTCGCGCAGCACCTGCTCCATGCCGAACATCTGCGAGGTATCGTCGAGGCGATCGGCGAAGTTCTGCGCCGTCCAGCCCGCGAGCGTGGTCTTCAGACTCTTGCGCAGCGCCTCGTCAGTCAGCAGCGCGCCATCCTCGTGCGTCAGCAGCGCAAACGCCGCGTCCTTGTAGGGGATGGTTGGATCCGCCACGGCAAGCCCAGCCTGCGCCGGGGGAAGCGGCTGCTTCATTTCCTCTTCGAGCTTGGGTACCAGGCGCGTCACGATCGCGCCGCGCGCGGCCGGCTGCATCTGCGACAGCGCGTCGATCAAGCCAGGTTGCTCGTCGGTGCCCTGGATGCCTATGCGACGGCCTCCGCGGGGTTTCATGCTGACGAGCGTGAGCGCTGCCTCCACCCGCAGGTCCATGGCGTACTTCTCGTGAGTCAGCACCGCCACCAGCTTGCGGGGGCCCTGCGACTTGCTCGCCCAGGCCTTGATATTGGCGCTATCGGTGCGGCAGGCGGTCGTGCTCGCCGCCAGAGCACCGAGCAGCACGCAGGTCGACAGGAGCCGACCGCGCACCATTCTCTTTGAATTCCGCTGTGTTTGGCCGTGTCCCATCATGGAGTTCTGTGCCCCTGCGTCAAAAGACCCGCCATCGTACTCTCGCGTGCGAGCCAGACTCAAGCTCGCGGGCGGAACAGCCTCCGCTTACGGAAGTGCGCGAGGCGTCTTCGGAAAGCGGCCCCCGGGAAGGCACCATACTTGCGCCAGTCGAGTAGGCTGATGTAGGTAAAGGTAATCAAAATGGGCGTGCGACTGTTTTCAGCCAGAAACGTGGCCGGCGCCTCGACCTCATCGCCGCTCGCCGCGGGCGCTTTGGGTGCTCCCGCGCCGCACCAGCGGCACTTTTCGGCAGGTCCGGATCAGCAGCTAGCCTCGGGCGAACGGCCGGCGGGGCCTGGGTTTCACGGCCGCTTGCTGGAGGCGGCCGCGCTGCTGCTGTTCTTCGCGGGGGCGTTTTTGGCGCTCTCGCTAGCGAGCTACAGCGTCGATCCGTTCGATCCCAACCTGCGCGGGTCGGACCTGGCAGGCGCGACCGGAGCGCTCGTGGCAGGCGTTCTGGTTCAGGGGTTCGGCGTCGTGGCCTGGCTGGTGCCGCTCGACTTGGTGCTGCTCGGCGCGCCGCTGTTTCGCGGCCGAGTGCCGACCAACCTTGGCTACCGGGTGGCGGCCGACGTGCTCGTCGGCGTGGTGCTGGCCGCGCTCGTCCAAGTGACCGCGCCGGAGCTGACCGCATTTGGCTCGCTGTCCGCCGCAGGCAACGTCGGCATGCTGTTCGGCGAGCTGTCGCGGCAAGCCTTCTCGACGCTGGGCTCGTTCCTGGTCGGGCTCACCTGCGTCGGGCTGTTGCTGATCGGTCGCAGCAGCTTCTCGTTCATCGAGTGGTGCCAGCGCGTCTCCGATTGGTCAGCACTCCTGGTGCGGCGTGTGCTCGAGCTGTGCGGCCGGGCTCAAGCTGCCTGGGTCAAGGCGCGCGCTCTGCGCCGAGCCGCTCGCGAAGCGCTCACGCTACGCGAGGCGCCGCGCATCCAGCTGCACGATCAGGACAAGGACGAAGCCATCCTGATGCAGCTGGAGGATGACGACGATCCGGATTGGTTTCCGCTCGACGCGACCGGTGAGCCGCCGCTGGCCATCTCGGAGGCGCTGCGCGCCGGGCTTGCCGACCGCGCGGCCCTGGCGACTCTGGAGCAGGAGCTGCTCACGGGCTCGCCGCCCAAGGCTCACACCAGCCAGGAGGTCCCGAAGGCCGCGCCCGCCCCCAAAACCACCCGCTCCAGCGCCGAGCAGGTGCCCGCCGCGAGCTCGCCGCCTGCCGCGAGCCCGCCGGCGCCTGTCGCCGAGAGCGCTCCGGGCCAGCCGAAGATCGTCGCCAGCAACCCAGCCGCCGAGGTGAAACGGGCCAAGGGGGCGGAGAAGCCTCAGAAGCGCGGCGAATTTCGGCTGCCTTCGTCGACTTTGTTCGACCCGCCGAGCGCGCAGGCGCCGGAGATCGATCGCGCCAAGATCTTGGAGCACGCCGAGCAGCTGGAGAAGACGCTGCGCGACTACGACGTGTCGGGCAAGGTCGTCGAGATTCACCCTGGCCCCACGGTCACGACCTACGAGGTGACGTGCGAGGCAGGCACCAAGGTCAGCCGCGTCGCGGGCCTGGCCGACGATCTGGCGCTGGGTTTGTCGCGCAAAGTGCGCATCATCGCGCCGATTCCGGGCAAGAGCCGGATCGGTTTCGAGCTACCCAACGACGAGCGCATCCCGGTCAACTTGCGGGAGCTGATCGAGGATCAACGCTTCGAAAAGCTGTCGGAGAAGGCTCCGCTGCCCGTAGTGCTGGGGCGCGATATCGTGGGCGCGCCGTTCTACGCCGATCTGGCCTCGCTGCCTCACGTGATCGTGGCGGGCGCGACCGGTGCCGGCAAGAGCGTCGGCTTGAACGTGATGCTGTCGAGCCTGCTGATGCGTCGCACGCCGCAGGAGCTGCGGCTGCTGATGATCGACCCGAAGGTGGTCGAGCTAGCCCCCTTCGACGGCATCCCGCACATGCTGCTGCCGGTCGTGACCGACATGAAGCAGGCAGCCACCGCGCTGCGCTGGGCGGTCGACGAAATGGAGCGGCGCTACCAGATGTTCGCCAACGCCGGCACCAAGAACATCACCACCTACAATGGCTGGGTAGACAAGGTGCGTCGCGGGGAGCTGCCCGCGCCGCGGGTCGATCAGGTGCAGGCCATCACGGCCGATGGCGAGACCGTGACCGTGCCCACCTCCAAGGACGCCGGCGACGGGCTGCTCTTGCCCGATCCGCTGCCCTACATCGTGATCGTGGTCGACGAGTTCGCCGACTTGATGATGCAACAGGGCAAAGAGGTGGAAACTTCCGTCGCTCGTTTGGCTCAGAAAGCCCGTGCCTCCGGCATGCACGTGGTGCTCGCCACCCAACGGCCCAGCGTCGACGTGATCACGGGCATGATCAAGGCGAACTTCCCGTCGCGCATTGCCTTCCGCGTGGCTCAGAAGGTCGATAGTCGCACCATCCTCGACGAGCAGGGCGCAGAGGTGCTCTTGGGCAAGGGCGACATGCTGGTCAAACTCAATGGTCTGACCGATACCCTGCGGGTGCAGTGCCCCTTCGTCA
>DATDEV010000124.1:0-5069 GCA_036522995.1 Polyangiaceae bacterium | reverse complement strand
GCACCCAGGTCCTGCGCTATCGCGATGCGCGCGCTGAGCGACAGACCGAGCACTCCAATACCGGCCAGCACGATCTGGCGAGCACGAACGAACATAAGCAGCTCCTTTCCTCGGGTCACCACGCTCGTGACCTTGGAGATGCCGGGGAAGCTAGTGCCAGCCCGCTGAAATGACCATCCCCATTGGGCAGGGATTTCGAGCGAGCAGGCCGCTCAGACACCGGGCCGGCGACTGTGTCGCGCTCGCCCTGCGCCCTGCTCGAGGCGTGCGAAGAAGCTCTGCACCGGCGGCAGCTCCGGAGCCGCCTGGGGGGTCTCCGAGCTGCGCAACAAGCCGGCCAGCTCGTAGCAATGATCGATGGAAACCTGAAAGACGTCGCGGTGACGCGCCGTCCGGCGCACCAGCAGCGCCTCCACCTCGGGCAGAATTGCCTTGAGCAAGGGGTAGCGCTGCTCCAGCGCGCTCCAGACCCGCAGCGGCACGAACGACTCGATCAGACCGGCACGGCCCGGAAAGGTGGCCACCACTTCGCCCGTGCGATGGCGAGTGGTGAAGAACGCGAGCCCCGCCGGGACGCCCAGCTCGGCCCAGGTGTGGTCGTCGAAGTCCAGCTCGCGTACGCGCGAGGCTCGCCGATCGACTCGCAGGTAGCGCGGAGCCTGGCGCTGCTGCTCACGCGCGAACAGCGCCGCGCAGCTCGGGCAGGCGCAGAGCACGCGCCGCGCGTCGGGTTCCAGCAAGTGTTCGTGCTCGGTCGGAATGCTCTGCGCGCAGAGCGCGCATTCCTCGATGGCGGCTCCGGTCACCAAAGCGCGCAGCTTGGCCAGCACGGCGTTCGTCATGCAAAAAACCCTCATCGCTCGACGCCGCGCTGCCTAGCGCGCACGACCCCGAGCAAACGAGCGTCACGGTAACCCTGGCCCGGGTCCGCGCGAAAGCATTTCTATTTCTAGAACGATTCAAGGGCCTTGCCGGCCGCCCGGCCCCCGCGCTATTGACCGCGCCGTGACGGCCCGCAGCGAGCTCACCCAATCCCGACGCATCGTGATCAAGGTGGGGTCCAAGGCCTTGGCCGCGGACGCCGACTTGCAGCGCAAGTTCGCCGAGGAGCTGAGCGCTCTGGCCGGCCCGAAGCGCGGCTTCGTGCTCGTGACCAGCGGCGCGATCGCCTTCGGCATGAGCCGGCTCGGCTACCGCACGCGGCCCAAGGAGACCGGCAAGCTCCAAGCGGCGGCCGCGGCAGGCCAGAGCGTGCTGATGCGTCGTTGGGACGAGGCCTTCAGCGCCGTGGGGCTGACGGTCGCCCAGGTGCTGCTCACGCACGACGACTTGGCGGATCGCGAGCGCGTCAACAACGCGCGCGACGCTTTTGCGGCGCTGCTCGACGCGGGGGCTGTTCCCATCGTCAACGAGAACGACACCGTATCGACCGCCGAGATCCGCCTCGACAACGACCAACTGGCGTCGATGGTGGCGCCGCTCGTTTCGGCGGACCTGCTCATCTTGCTCACCGACGTGGAAGGCGTTCTGGATCGCAACGGCAAGCGCATCCCGCTGATGAAGGACGACCAGGAGCTCGGCAGCGTGGTCTCGTCGGGCGAGCGTCTCGGCAGCGGCGGCATCAAGAGCAAGCTCGACGCCGCCAACAAGGCTTGCCATTCCGGGGCGTCGGTCGTGATCGCGTCGGCGTCGCGGGCGAAGGTCATCGGCGACATCCTGGCTGGGGCCGATGTGGGGACGCTGGTCCCACGCCGGGCGGCCCTCGGCGCTCGCCACCACTGGATCGCCTACACCCTGCGCCCCCGGGGCACCGTGCTGGTCGATGCCGGCGCCGAAAAGGCGCTTCGCGCCGGCAGGAGCAGCCTGCTGCCGGTGGGCGTGGTCGGCGTGCGGGGCGAGTTTCACGTGGGTGACGCGGTGCGGCTCGTCGGCCCTGACGGCGACGAGATCGGTCGAGGTCTGACGCGGCTCGGTGCCCTCGATGTTTCGCGGGCCGCCGGCAAGCAGCAAGCCGAGCTGGAGCTCGCGTTCGGGGTGAGCGCCAAGGAGCTGGTGGTCGTGCACAAGGACGACTTGGTCGTCGCGGGCTGAGCTGGCGCGGCGCAGCCGGCAGCCGCCAAGCGTCAACCTACATTTGCTCACCCTTCTCGAAAGTCGTCGCCAAGCATATTCTGCTGGGCGTGTCGGAACCTTTCGCGCCGGGCAGTTGTCCGAGCATGCCTCCGCACGATCCGAGCATGCCTCCGCATATTGGATACACGCCTTGAGCCAGCTGCGACCGTCGCTGCGCGTTTGCCTTGCGCTCGCAGTCACGCTCACCCTCGCGGGATGTGCGCGGCTGCCGTCATGGGTCAGCCCTCAAGCGCCCACGCCGCGCCCCGCGTCGGCGCCCGCGCCGCAGCTGCCGCCTGCGGTCGCGCTGCCCTTCGTCCTCACCAGCAAAGACGACTACGTCGTGCGCTTGGTGATCGGCAGCGTCACCTGTTCCGGCGCGCTGATCGAAGCGGATCGCGTCCTGACCGCGCACCACTGTGTATCGGCGCGCTCCCGCCACGGCGAGATGCTGCCGGAAGACGTGAAGCCCGAAGCCATCCGGGTGGAGCTGGGCGGCGAGGACCTGCCCTGGGGTGAAGTCGGCGTGCGGGCCATCGTGGCGCCGACCTGCGGTCACGCCGCGGGCGATGGCGATCTGGCCGTGCTGGTCCTGACTCGCCCGCTGGTCGGGATGGAGACCCGCCCGGCGCGCATCGATAGCGGACCCTTGCCCAAGGAGTCCATTCAACCGATTGGCTTCGGCCGCTGCGCGCTGTCGGACGACGCTCTGCACCGCCGCACCCGCGCCACCGCCAGCGTCGACACCATCTCGGAGGCGCGATTTCGGGCCAACGCCTCGATCTGCCCGGGCGATTCGGGCGGTCCCGTGGTGAGCGAAAGCGGCGAAGTGGTGGGCGTGATTTCGGCCGCCGTCATGGACGCCGATGAGTCGACCAGCGGCCGGGCCGAGTTCACGCGGCTCGACCACTTTCGAGCGCTGTTTGCCCGCGCGGAGGCCGTTTCGCGCGGACAGAGCCTGGCAGAGCTGCCGCCAGTCGACTGCGCACGCTGAGCCGATGCTAGAGTAGCGCGTCGACCTCGATGCGTAAGTTGTTTCGATTGCTGTTCTGGGCCCTGCTGGTCCTCGGCGTCGTGATCGGCACGGCCCGCGCCACCGTCCTTCGCTGGTGGTGGGTGCCGACCGACGATCGCTTCCTGACCTCCTCGATTTCGCCCAGTGTGCGCGCCGGCGACCTGCTCCTGCTCTGGCGCGGGACCAATCCCCGTTTCGGCGACCTGGTGATGTGCCCGGAGCCCAAGCGCCCCGACAGGATCGTGATCGGGCGCATCATCGGGGAGGCGCGCGACTCGTTGCAGGTCAAAGGGACTACGGTGACGGTCAATCGCAAGAACATGCCCGGCGAGGGCAGGTGCTCGACCGACGTTTTCACGGAGATCGACCCAGGCACCCGCATTCCGGTCGAGCAGCCTTGCTCCCTGGAGGAAGTGGGTGGCGACGTGCACATGCGGGGTGACGTGATGCAGGGCGTTGGCCCGAGCGATGTGGACACGACCGTGCCCGAAGATCACGTCTGGCTGGTCAGCGACAACCGCATGTTTCCGTACGACTCACGGGACTTCGGCCCTGTCCTGCGCGAGACGTGCACGGAGAAGGTGTTCTTTCGCTTGGTGGGCAGCGGCGGCTACTTCGACGTCAAGACCCGAAACCAGTTCATTCACTAGCCAGCCCCGGCCGAAAACGACGGGCGGGACGCCTCCGCAACAGCACCCCCTGCTTGCGGGTGGTGCCCCCAGCAGCACGAGACAGTCTGCGGTAAGCTTTTGCCCGGCGCGGAAGGGGTATAAGAGAAAAGACCGGACATGGCGCTCGGATCGCTGGAGGTTGGTATCGTCTGCGGCCGCTGCGACGCGTTCAACCCTATGGGGGCAGCGCACTGCGGTAGCTGCGGAAGCAGCCTCGCGCTCATTCCGGCCGCTGAGCCGACGCGGGGATCTTCCCATCCGCCCGAAATTGTTGGAGGCTCCGGAGCTACAGCGAGGAGCGGCCTCGCCACCTCGCAGGTCGAGGAGGAGCGGATGGATCAAGCCAGGTACTACGTCTGCGAGTCGTGCATGACCCCGGTTCCGAGCGGGCACAAGTTCTGTGGCCGCTGCGGTACGCCCGTACCGGAGGCCATGATGCACCTGCACGCGGACTTCTACGGCGACATGCAGGACCCGGCCAAGGCGCGCCTGATCCTGATCCGCGGCGAAGGCATGGACGGCCTGTCCTATCACTTGAAGGCCGACCAGCACCTGCTCGGTCGTCAGGGGCAGCTCGAGTTCCCGGACGACGTGTTCATCTCGCCCAAGCACGCGAACTTCTACTACCGCGACAATCGCTTGGTGGTGCGCGACGAAGGCTCGCTCAACGGCGTGTACTTTCGCATCCGTGGCTCGGTCGAGGTCGGCCCCGGCGACCAGTTCGTGATCGGTGAGCAGGTGTTCCGGCTCGATCCCACGCCCAAGGCGTCGGACGGGGCTGATCCCGACGGCACGTTCTTCTATTCGTCGCCCAAGTATCCGAGCGCCTTTCGGCTCAACCAGGTGCTCGAGGGCGGCGCCATCGGCATGACGATCTGCGCGCGCGGCAACTCGCTGCAGGTGGGTCGCGAGGACGGCGACCTCAACTTCCCAGGCGACCTGTTCATGTCGGCCAAGCACGCCACGGTCGAAGAGAAGGACGGCAAGTTCCTGCTCACCGACTTCGACAGCCGCAACGGCACCTACCTTCGCCTCAAAACCGAGCGCGCCCTGTCGCACGGCGACTACGTCTTCATCGGCAAAAAGCTACTGCGCGTCGAGCTGAACGCAAACTGAGTTGGGTAGCGCCGGGGGCCCTTCGCCACCGGCGAGCTGGTGGCGATGAACCTGAATCTTCACAGGGAGATCGGGAGATCGGGAGTTCTGCGAGGGCGAGCAGGTTGCGCCACGCTGCGACGTCACTGCGTCGGCTACCGTCCAAATCGTTCAGG
>DATDEV010000123.1:0-7659 GCA_036522995.1 Polyangiaceae bacterium | reverse complement strand
CACTCTCGAGCTTGGCGTAGAAGCCCTTCACGTTCGGCTTCACCATCCCGTTGATCAAGTAGAAGTACAGTGGAATCAGCGGGAATTCGTCGTGAACCAGGATGGCCTCCGCCTCCGACAGCAGCTGCAGCCGAAGCTTGGTCATACCTGCCAGCCGTTGCTCGGCCTGACTGCTGGCGCGGATCTGCTCGGCCGTTTCTTTGAGCGCGGCCGGCTGCTTGGCGTGCTCGAGCAGAAACTCGGGGCTGCTCAGGAACTGTTCCACGTTCCCCGCTGCTTCCAGCAGGCGGTCGTAGACCAGGTTACCCCAGCCGGTCGCGTTGTTGCCGCCGTTGGTGATCCAGATGTCGAGGAAGGTGTTGGGATCCTCGTAGTCACCCACCCAGCCGGCGCGTGACAGGTCGTAGTCGAGCGAGCGGTAGGACTGCTGATACGACTGCCATTCCTGGTTGTAAGCGGACACGCTCAGGTTCAGGTTGCGGTGCAGCTGATCGGCGATGAACTCGGCGATCTTCTTGTGCGACTCCGTGGTGTTGTACAGGACGCCGAACTTGGGAAAACCTCGCCCATCCGCAAAACCCGCCTCGGCCAGCAGGCGGCGCGCTTCGGCGACGTCGTAGCGGATGCTGGTCTCGGGGCGCTCGTAACCGCGGATGCCGGGCGGCACGAAGTAGTAGCCCGGAATCTGTCCCATGCCGGTCACGTCGCGCGTGAGCGCTGCCCGATCGATGGCCAGGTTGAGCGCCTTGCGCACGCGCACGTCGTCGAACGGTTTGCGCGTGCAGTTGATGCGGTAATAGTAGGTGATGAGCGCCGGCCCGCTGTAAAAGTCGGGCCGCTGTCGCAAATAAGGCCCGAGATCCTGCGGGTAGTAGTTGGAGGGGAGCCAGTCGACCTCGCCCGTCAAATACAGGTTGAGCCCGGTGGTCAGGTTCTCGATCGGCAAGAGGTCGGCGGTGGCCAGCGCCACGTCGGCGCGCCCCCAATAAGTCTGGCTACGCTCGAGCCGGATGCGATCGCCGACGCGCCACACGGCCAGGTTGAAGGCCCCGTTGCTGACGATCTTGCCGGGTAGGAACCAATCGTGGCTGCTGTCCTTGGCCTCGATCGCCCAGCGCGGCGCTGGATACGACGGATAGAACGCCGTCAGCTCGAGAAAATACGGTGTCGGTGCCACCAGCTCGACCACGAGAGTGCGAGCGTCTTTGGCGAAGACTCCGCCGTCGATGCCGTAGTGCTGGTTGGCCTCGCGATAAAGGCTGCGTCGCCGGGCGCCTTCGCTCACCAGCTCGGCGCGCAGTTTGGCGAGCTCGGCCGTGGCGAGGTCGCCGGGCTTTCGAAGCAGGAAGGCGCGCAGCGCCGGGTTCGGAGTCCCCTTGAGCACCCCGTCCAAGCTCTGCTTTTGCGCCAGCTCTTTCAGCGCGGCTGCCGGCACCGTGGCGGCATGCTTCGCGATCAGCCCGTCGACCGCTTTCAGGACCGGGCCCTCCAGCTGCTCGGCTTGCCCCTCGTGCGTGTTGAGCGCTTCGGCGTAGCGCACCACGTGCATGATGTAGGCGTATTCGGCGGCGGTGGCGGGGGCCTGCAGCCGTCGCCAGGCGTAGGTGAAGTCCTGGGCCGTGACCGGCCGCCCGTCGCTCCAGCGCGCGTCTTGGCGCAGGTGAAAGGTGTAGGTCTTGCCGTCGGGCGAGATGTCCCACGACTCGGCCACGCCCGGCACCGGCTGCAGCGTTCGCGCCTCCAGCCGCGTCAAACCCTCGAATAGCGACTCGGCGACGCGACCTTCCGGCTCGCCCGTCATCAGTTGTGGATCGAGCGTTTTGGGCTCGCTGCCGTTGATGAAGGTGAAGTCGGCACGGCCGCTGGTGGACTTGGATAGGGTCAGGCCGACGATCAGGATCGCCGCCAGCAGCACGAGCAGCGCGCTAATGAGGCTTCGGCGCATCGTCGTACAGGTGGCACCACACGCGGTGCGGGCTGGGGGATTCGGCGACCAGGCGCTCTTGCGGGACCACGCTGCTGCAAGGCTCGAAGGCGCGCGGGCAGCGCGGATGAAAGCGGCAGCCGCTCGGCGGATCGAGCGGCGAGGGCGGCTCGCCTTTGAGCACGACGGGCTCCAGCACCTGATCCGGATCGGGCCGCGGATTGGCAGCGATCAGCGCGCGCGTGTAGGGGTGCTGGGGGTCTCGGAACAGCTGCTCGGCGTCGCCCAGCTCGACCAGCTTGCCCAGGTACATGACCGCGATGCGGTCGGCGACGTGCTTCACCACGTTCAGGTTGTGACTGATGAACAGGTAGGTGAGTCCGTATTCCTCCTGCAAGTCCCCGAGTAAGTTGAGGATTTGAGCTTGAATCGAGATGTCGAGCGCCGAGACGGCTTCATCGCAAACGATGAAATCGGGATTGAGCGCCAAGGCGCGCGCGATGCACACGCGCTGGCGCTGGCCCCCGGAAAACTCGTGCGGGTAGCGGCTGCGGTAGCTACCCGGCAGGCCCACGCGCTCCAGCAGCTCCACGACCCGGCGCTCCAGGTCGGAGCCGCGCAGCAGACCATGCACGTAGAGCGGCTCGCCGATCGCGTCACCGACGCTGCGGCGTGGGTTGAGCGACGAATAGGGATCCTGAAAGATGATCTGCATGCGCCGGCGTAAGCGGCGCAGCTCGCGCTGGTCGATACCGTACACGTCGATGCCATCGAAGCGCACGCTGCCGGCGCTCGGCTCCATCAGGCGCAAGAGCATGCGGCCCACGGTGGTCTTGCCGCAGCCCGACTCGCCCACCAGGCCCAGCGTCTCGCCCTTGCGAATCGAAAACGACACGTCCTCGACCGCGCGCACTTGATTGACCACGCGCCCGAACAAGCCTCCGCGTACCGGGAAGTACTTGCGCAGTCCGCTCACTTCCACCAAGGCCTGTGCGGCTGGCTCGGGCGTGATGGCGGCAGGGGCGGCGGAAGCCAACGCCCGGAGCGTAGTCTCGAAACGGGCGCTCGTGGAAGCCTCGCCCTAAATTTTCAGCTTGTTTCGCGACAAGTAGCGGCGCGTCGGTGCGAGCTTCGGGTCGTGCAGCCAGCAGGCGGCTGAGTGCCCTTCATCGATCCCGAGCAGCGGAGGCTGCTGCTCTGCGCAGGGCTCGAAGTTATCGCGGCAGCGTGCACAAAAGGCACAACCTGGCGGCAGCATGGCGGGCGAGGGAACGCGACCCGGGATCGCCTCCAGGCGCCGCGAGCGAGACGTGGGATCGGGCAGCGCCCCCAGCAAGGCCCGCGTGTACGGGTGCGCAGCGCGCTTGAAGATGTCGCGCACCGAGCCGCGCTCGACGATCTTGCCGGCGTACATCACCTCCACGCGCTCGGCGAAGTGCGCCACCACGCCCAGGTCGTGGGTGATCAGTAGCACGGCCATGTTCAGCTCCTGCTTGAGCGACTTGAGCAGCGCCATGATCTGCGCCTGAATCGTCACGTCGAGCGCGGTGGTCGGCTCATCGGCGATCAGCAGCTGGGGCTCGCAGGCGATGGCCATTGCGATCATCACGCGCTGCTTCATGCCGCCGGACAGCTCGTGCGGGTACTGGCGCAGGCGCGCCTCGGGCGCCGAGATGCCGACGCGGCCGAGCAGCTCGATGGCCCGGGCGGTAGCCGCTTGCCGGCTGAGCTTGCGATGCAGCAGCAGCACCTCCTCGATTTGCTGACCGATACGAAACACCGGATTGAGCGAGGTCATCGGCTCTTGAAAGATCATGCCGACCTGGCCGCCGCGCAGGTCGCGTAGCTGCGCTTCGGGCATGCCGACCAGCTCGCGCCCCTGCAGCCGGATGCTGCCGCCGCTGATGCGGCCCGAGATCAGGCCCATGATCGACAGCGCCGTCACCGACTTACCGCAGCCGGACTCGCCCACCAGCGCCACCGTTTCACCGCGCTTCACGTCCAGGCTCACCTGGCGCACGGCCCGTACGGGACCGGCCTCGGTCTGAAACTCGACTTGCAGGTCGCGGATCGAGAGCAGCTGTTCGTCGTGCGCCATCAGCTGGAGCGCCTTTGCAGCTTGGGGTTCATGGCGTCGCGCAGGCCCTCGCCGACCAGGTTGAAAGCCAGCACCACCACCAGGATGGCGCTGCCGGGGATCACGAACAGCCACGGCGCATCGAAGATGTAGCTGCGACCGTCGGCCAGGATGTTGCCCCAGGTCGCGAACGGCGGCCGCACGCCGAAGCCGAGGAACGACAGCGCCGACTCGGTCAGGATCGCGTGCGCCACGTCGATGCTGGCAGAAACCAGCACCGGCGCCATGGCGTTCGGCACCATGTGACGCAGGATGATGCGCCACTCCGGCAGGCCCAGGGCCTTGGCAGCGGTCACGAAGTCGCGCTCGCGAAGCGACAGGAACTCAGCGCGCACGAAGCGCGCCGTGCCCATCCAGCTGGTCGCGCCGATCACCAGCATGATGTTGTAGATGCTCGGCGGCAGCAGCGCTACGACCGTCAGGATCAGGAAGAACGTGGGGAAGCACAAGACCACGTCGGTGAAGCGCATCAAGATCGTGTCGATGCTGAGCGGACCGAGCTTGCGCTGGCCGTAAAAGCCGGCGACCGCGCCGATGCTGATGCCGATGCAGAGCGAGATGGCGACCGCGACGATGCCGATCGACAGTGACACGAACGAGCCCTGCAGCATGCGTGCGAACACGTTGCGCCCGAGCTCGTCGGTGCCGAATGGATACGACCCCCCGGGCGGCAGCAGCTCGGGCGCCAGCGCCGTCGACGCCGGGCTGAGCGGTGGCAGCAGCTTGTCCGGCAGCCGCACCGTGGCCGGATCGAACACCACCCACCACTCGGTGAGCAGCTTGCCCAAAAGCGCCAGCGCGATCAGCGCGCCGAGCACCCACAAGCCAGCCACGGCCAGGCGATCGCGACGCAGGCTGCGCCACACGCGCTGAAACGGCGTTTCGGCCGGCGCGAGCCGTTCGGCATCCGGTAGCGGCTGGGCTTGCATCATTCGAGGCGAATCCGTGGGTCGACCAGCGCGTACAGGATGTCCGAGATCAGGATGCCCACTAGCGTGAGCACGGCAGCGATGAAGTTGAGCGTGAGGATGGTCGGAAAATCACGCGCCAGGATGGCCTCGTAGCCCAGCAGACCCAGGCCCGGCCAGGCGAAGATTTGCTCGAAGATCACCGAGCCGCCGATCAGCCCTGGCAAGAGGAATCCGAACATGGTGACGAACGGCAACAGCGCGTTGCGCAGCGCGTGGCCGTAGATGACGCTGTCCTCGTGCAGGCCTTTGGCGCGCGCGGTGCGCACGTAGTCCTGGTCGATGACCTCGAGCATTTGCGAGCGCACGTAGCGCGACAGGATGGCAATGCCGGTCAGCGCGGCCATCAGCGAGGGAATCACCAGGTGCCACAGGCGATCCATGCTGCGCACCATGCCCGAGGCGCCATCGATGCCGAAGGTGCGCAGGCCGATCACCGGCAGCTGGAAGGTCTTCACCACGAACAGGATCGCGAGATACGACAGGAAGAAGCCCGGCACCGAGATCAGCGCGTAGGCCAGGAAGGTGGTGGTGCGGTCGTAGCGGCCGCCACGCTTCACCGCCGCATGAATGCCGGTCGGAAATGCCAGCGTCCAGGTGATGAGCGTGGTGCAGGCGAAGAGCGGCAGCGAATTGAGAAAGCGATCCCAAATGTTTGCCAGCACCGGCGTGCCGTCACGGAACGACTGGAGGTTGCCAGTGAGCAGATCGCTGAGCCAGTGCCAGTACTGCAGGTAGATCGGATCGTCGAGGTGAAAGGCCTGGCGAATGCGCGCGATGTCGGCGGCCTTCATCATCGGATTCATCGGATCCACCTCGGTCGGCTCGCCCGGCGCCAGGTGAATCACGGTGTGCGAGATGATCGAGATCAGCACCAGCAGCATCAGCCGCTGCGCCAGCGTGCGCGCGAGGAAGCGCCACATCAGCGAGCACTCCGGTGGTGATTGCGAAGTTTGGGCATGCTTCAGTCCGCCGAGGGCTGCTCCGAAGCGGACAGCTTGCGCCACTGGGTGAAATCGTGGAACAGGTTGCCTCCGGACGGTGTCTCCAGCTGGTGCTTGACGACGCTGCCGTCGGCGCGCGGCTCGAGGCGCACGATGCGCTTGTCGAGCACGACCGAGCGGATCGGCTCGTACAGAAAAGTAAGCGGCTGGTCGCGGGCGGCCAGGTTGTGAAACTGATGTGTCAGCCGGAGCAGCTCCTGCTCGTCGTAGGCTTCACGGATGGCCTGCAGCAGCCGGTCGGCCTCGGCGCTCTCGTAGCCCACGTAATTGGGCTGATAGGGGTTGGTTTGGGTCGAGTGGAAGGTCTCGAACTTGTCGGGGTCGACGGCGCCGCCTGCATAGGCAAGCACGAAGGCGTCGAACTTGTGCGTGTGCACGAACTCCTCCAGGAACACCGTCCACTCGAAGGCCTGGATCTTCACGTCGATACCCAGCTTCTTCCAGGCTTCCTGGGCGATGATCATGATCGCCTTGCGCTGGGGGTTGCCGTTGTTCGTCACGAGCGTGAAGGCAAACGGCTTGCCGTCCTTCTCCAAGGTGCCCCGAGCGTTCTTGCGCCAGCCGACCTGCTCCAGCAGCGCGAGCGCGGCCGGCGGATCGTAGGGCAGCGGCTTGGTGGTCGTGTCGAAGTAGGGCGTCACCGAATAGAAGGGTCCGGTCGAGCGCATACCTTCCCCGGACAGAACGTAGCGAATGATGGCCTCGACATCGACGGCCATGCCCAGCGCTCGCCGCACCCGAACGTCTTTGAACATGGGTAAGCGCTGGTTGAAGCCGATGTACGTCAGGCTTCCTTCCTTGTTCGGCAGCACCCGGACGTTGGGGTCGCCGCGATAGCGCGCCGCCTGGTGCGGCAGCGACTCGTACATGTCCAGAGCACCTGCTCCGAACTCGAGCTCCATGGTCAGGTAGTCCGGAATGACGCGAAAAAAAGCGTCGCGATAGGCCGTTTTGTGGCCCCAGTAGTCGTCGTTGCGCGTGATGTGAATGTACTGATCCGGCAGCCACTCGGCGAAGCGAAACGGACCCGAGCCGATCGGCGCGCGGTTGAAGCTACTCGTGCGCACCGAGAGCTTCTTGCGCTCGTCGGGCGACAGCTTGCGTCGGTCGGCTTCGCGCGCGAGACCGGCGTCGTCGAGCAAGTGCTTCGGGAGCAAGCCCACGTCGGCCCAGCCCAGGATGCCCTGCGCGTGCAGGCGCTTGTACACCACGCGCACCGTCAGCTCGTCCACCACCTCCACCGACTTGATCGTCTCGAACGCTCCGGCGCGAGGCGACGAGTTGCGCGGGTCGACCAGCGCCTGGTACGTGAATTTCGCGTCTTCGGCCGTCAGCGGCACGCCGTCGTGCCAGCGCACGCCCGGCCGCAGGTGAAAGGTGATGATCGGATTGTGCTCACCGACGGCCAGTAGCTCGGGCAGCTTGTCGCGAACGCGCGGCAACAGCTCCGGCTTTTTCAAGCGGAAGCGCGATTCGAAGGGATAGCCGGCGAAGTAACCTTCGCCCACCACCGCCTCCAGGCCTCGAAATAGCTGGGTTTCGACCCTGGAGAGAGTGAGCTTGATGCGCTCCGGCACGTCGACGCTCAGCTCGACGTCGCTAGGCTCGTCGCGCCCCTTGGCATTT
>DATDEV010000122.1:0-2671 GCA_036522995.1 Polyangiaceae bacterium | reverse complement strand
TGACCCGATGAGTGTGACGTGGAGACGCGACTAACCCAGGCCTCCGACCAGCTGCACGAGCGCGTGCAGCGCTTCGCAGAGCTCGTGCTCGAGGCTGGCTACGCCGCCCCCGGCGATGCCTTCGAGCAGCTGGCGCTGGATATCGCGCGCTTTCAGGCCGAGGCCTCGCCCGGTTTCGCTCGCTTGCTGGCGGCGCGCGGCGCACGGCTGGACTGCCTCGACGACCTGCCGCCGGTGCCGAGCGACGCCTTCCGACTCGCGCGGGTCGCGACCTTCCCCGACGAGCTGGCGCGGGTGCGCTTCTACACCAGCGGCACCACGGGCAGCGAGCGCGGGACGCACGCCATGCGCCGCACCGATACCTACGCCAAGCTCTCGCTCGCCTTCGGACGGCAAGCGCTGCTCCGGGCCGGCACCAGCCTGCCCGCTGCCGTTGCGATCGCGCTGGCTCCCCGCGCCATGGCGCAGGGCGGCTCTTCGCTCGGGCACATGATGGCGCGCTTCATGGAAGCCTTCGACGGCGAGCCGCTCGACGCCGCCGAGCCACGCTTCGACCACGAAGCGGACGCGCGCTGGCTGCTCGGCGAGCAAGGCGTGGACCAGGCCGGGCTGGCGCGCGCGCTGCAAGCTGCTCACGCGCGCGCGCTGCCCGTGCTCTTGCTCGGCACCGCGTTTGCGCTGGTGCGGCTGCTCGACGAGCTGGCCGGCGCTGCCCTGCCTCTGCCGCCGGACAGCGTCGTGATGCAAACCGGCGGCTTCAAGGGCAAGAGTCGCGAGGTGTCGTTCGACGAGCTCCGCGTCCAACTGAGTCGAGCCTTCGAGCTCGAGCCAGGCCAAATCGTCGGCGAGTACGGCATGACCGAGCTGACCAGCCAGCTCTACCAGGCCAGCGCTGCCGGCAGCGCGCTCGGCCAGAGCCGGGCCGGCGCGCCGCCGCACGTGTACTACGAGCCGCCTTGGCTGCGCGTGACGCCGGTCGACCCGCTGAGCTTGCTGCCGGTGCCCCAGGGCGAGGTCGGTCTGGCTCGCTTCGTCGATCTGGGCAATATCGACAGCGCGGTGAGCGTGGTGACGCAAGACCTGGTGCGACGCGCTCAGGGCGGGATCGAGCTCTTGGGACGCCAACCCGGAGCGCCCGCGCGCGGCTGCTCGCTCGCCATCGAGGCCCTGCTTGGCTGAGCCAGAGCAGCGCGGCGCCCGCGTCACGCGGCTCCTGGCGGCTGCCGCCCGACTGAGCGACGCTTCGCAGCCCGAGTCGCAAGCGCTGCGAGCTCGGCTGCTCGAGACGACGGGCCTGTCCGAAGCCGGCATCGCGCTCGGTCTCGCGCGCTGTCTGGAAACACGCGCCACGCCCGGCGAGCTCGCGGCGCTGTCGAGCTCGACTCCGCCCGTAGCTCGCGCGCTGGTGCTGCTGTCCGGCAGCGTGTTCGTGGCCGCCTTGCGCGCCATTGCGGTCGGCGTCGCCGCCTCCGAGCAGGTCGTGGTGCGTGCCTCACGTCGCGATCCGGCGCTGGCCGAAGCGCTTCACGCGCTGGTGCCGGACCTGTTCCAGCTCGTGAGCGAGCTACAGCCGGAGCCGGGAGACCAGCTGTGGGTTTACGGTTCGAACGAAACCCTGGCCAGCGTGCGCGCCTCGCTACCCGCCGGAGTCTGGCTGCACGCCCATGGGCATGGTTTGGGCGCGGTGGTAGTCGAGCCCCGAGCCGGATTTCAGGCAACGACCGCGGCCCGGCGCATCGCCCTCGACACGGCGCTGTTCGACCAGCGCGGCTGTTTGAGCCCCCGCCTGGTGTGCGTGGTCGGCAGCGCCGGCGCGGCGCTCGAGCTGGCCCAGGCGCTCGGCGAGCAGTTGGCCCGGCTCGAGCAAGAGCTGCCGCTCGGGCCACGCGGCCCCGAGCAATTGGCCGAGGCGCGCCGCCAGCGTGACGCCGCCGCCTACGCTTTCGAGCTGCTGGACGCCGGCAGCGGCTGGATCAGCCTGGGCGAGCGCGTGACCTTTCCGCCTGCGCCACGCTGCCTGCACGTCGTGCCAGTGGCCGACCCCGTGGCTGCGCTGCAGCCCTTTGCCGCGCACCTCACGTGCCTGGGCGTCGACGCTACCCCAAGAGTAACGGAGCGGCTCGGCAGTGCCTTTGGCGGCGTGCGACTCACCGAGCTCGGCGAAATGCAGCGACCGCCACTGGACGGTCCCGTCGATCGCCGCACCGTGGCCGAGCTCGTTTAGTGGCGCGGGCAAGCCGGAGTGCTGGTGCGTCGCTGCATGTCGCATCTGCGACAATAAAACCTGTGCCGCTCAGGTGCAGACCTTTCGAGCGGGAAAGTCATCGGCGTCATGGGAGTAATGCCGGCGATCCATGAACACGACGTGCTCGAGCTCGGGCAGCTTCTTGAGCACGCTGAGGTCTCCGTCGGCGACGTCGGTAGACTCGTAGAAAAGGAAGACGCTGAGGTGCTTGAGGCCGAGCAAGGGTGCGAGGCTCGCGATGCGTCCGTCGTTGCACAGCTGTAGCTCGCGCAGCTGCCGCAAGCCCGAAAGCGGCTCTAGCCTCTCGATGCGCCGACAGCTATTCACTTCCAACTGCCGCAGCTGCGTGAGCGCCTCGATGCCGTCCAGCAACGCCAGGCTGCCGGCCCTGTACACGCCAAAAAACGTCAAACGCTTCAGCGCCTC
>DATDEV010000121.1:0-4185 GCA_036522995.1 Polyangiaceae bacterium | reverse complement strand
CGCTTGAGGAGCGTGTAGCGCTCGAAGCGGCGCGGCAGCGGCGGCTCAGCGGCGCTTGGCGCTTGCGTTTCGGCCGAGCCGACAGCGTTATTGTCCAGCAGTTGCGGTGGGTTAGCGAGCGACTCCATGGCCTGCATGTGCCAGATGGTGCCTATGTCGTATGATGTAGGCAAAGAAAACGGCGACTCGAGCCGGAATGCGCAGCGGAGGCTGCCGGTTGCCTGCGCGGCCTGATACGCTCTGCGACCTCGCTTTGCCGCGAATCATGGGTGACCAATCGCGCTCGTCCCGCAGCTCCGGGCTGCCCCTGCTGCTCCGACTGTTGTCGGTGGTGGCAGCGCTCGCCGTGCTGTGCGTGAGCGGCCGTGCCTCGGCGGCGCCTGCGCGCGCGGCTGACGCGACCCAGCCCGTGCCCATGTGCGGTGATCACAACGAGAGTATCGCCGCGCCCCCCATCTTCCGAGCCTACGAGCCCGGCACGCTGATCGCCTCGCCCTGCAAATCGGCAAGCGAGCTCCAGCTGGGCAGCTCGCTGCCGCTCGCGCCCGAGCGCGTCGTGATCCACGAGCGTCCCGAGCGAGTGCTCGGCTGCGCCGGGCTCGCCCTGGCGCAGAGCGCGTCGTCACGTTTGGCCGTCGACGCCGCCCACAAGCAGGCGCCGCGTCCCGGCTTCATCGTTTCGTTGTTCCGCCCTCCACAGGGCTGAGCCAGCGGCTCCACGCGGAGCCCCGCGCCTGCAACCGAAACGCCACGTTCATCGTTTATTCAGCGCCAGCCCGGCTACGGGCCCGCTGCGTCACTTTTTCGTTCTCAAACATCGTTCAAATCACAAACGGAGAGAGTCATGAACAAAGGAACCGCGATTGTCGGGTTCTTTATCAGCTTCCTCGCCGGCATGTTCCTCATGTGGGGCATCGACAAGCGAGAAGCACCGGGTATCGAAGCCGAAGGTTCGGCAAGTAGCAGTGCGGTCCCGGATCAAAGTGCGGCCAGCGTGCCGGTCTCGTCGAAGGACCCGCAATGGGGCAAGCCCAATGCGCCGGTCACGATCGTCGAAATCAGCGACTTCCAATGCCCCTTCTGCAGCCGCGTCGGTCCGACGCTCAAGCAGATCAAGGACAAGTACGGGCCGGACAAGGTCCGCATCGTCTGGAAGCACAACCCGCTCCCCTTCCACAAACAGGCCCGCCCGGCGCACGAAGCCGCCGCGACCGTGTTCGCGCTCTCGGGCAGCGACGCATTCTGGAAGTTCCACGACAACGCCTTCGCCAACATGCAGGCCCTGACCGACGAGAACTTCGAGAAGTGGGCCGCTGAAGCTGGCGTCGACCGTGCCAAGTTCAAGGCCGCCTACAGCGCGAAGAAGTACGCGGCCAAGGTCGACGAAGATCTGGCCATGGCCAAGAAGATCGGCGCGACCGGGACGCCGGCGTTCCGTATCAACGGCATCACGCTGAGCGGCGCGCAGCCCCTCGAGAAGTTCGCCGAGGTGATCGACGCGCAGCTGGCCGAAGCCAAGAAGGCGGTGGCCAGCGGTACCAAGCCGAGCGACGTGTACGTCACCCTGACCAACAAGAACCAGGTGGCCCAGCCCGCTCAGGCCGACAAGCCCAAGCCCGACGCCGAGGAAGAGGACAAGAGCGTCTGGAAGGTGCTCGTTCAGGACGACGATCCGATCCGCGGCCCCAAGGACGCGCTCGTGACCATGATCATCTTCTCGGAGTTCCAATGCCCGTTCTGCAAGCGCGTCGAAGACACGCTCAAGCAGGTATCGGCCGCCTACCCGCAGGACCTGCGCGTGGTGTGGAAGGACAACACGCTACCCTTCCATCCCCGCGCCAAGCCCGCGGCCACGCTGGCCCGTCACGCCTACAAGCTGAAGGGCGACAAGGGCTTTTGGGAAGCGCACGACGCGCTCTTCGATTCGCAGCCCAAGCTGGAAGACGATGACCTGAAGGGCATCGCCGACAAGATTGGCTTGAAGTGGGACGACGTGAAGGCCGCCATCGACGGCAACAAGTACGCGGAGAAGCTCGACAGCAGCATGGAGCTCGCCAACGACGTTCAGGCGCGCGGCACACCGCATTTCTTCATCAACGGCGTACGCCTGAGCGGCGCTCAGCCGCTCGACGCCTTCAAGAAGGCGATCGACGAGCAGCTCGTCAAAGCCAAGGCGCTGGTCGCCAAGGGCGTGCCCAAGGCCAAGGTCTACGACGAGCTGATGAAGGACGCGAAGGGTCCGCCGCCTCCGGAGAAGAAGGAAATCGCCGCCCCCGACGCACAGAGCCCCGTCAAGGGCCCTGCTGGCGCCAAGGTGACGATCCAGATCTTCTCCGAGTTCCAGTGCCCCTTCTGCAAGCGCGTCGAGCCCACGCTCGCCGAGCTGGAGAAGGAGTTCGGCGGCAAGATCAAGTTCGTGTGGCGCCACATGCCGCTGCCGTTCCACGCCGACGCGCCACTGGCCAGCCAGGCTGCCCAGGAAGCGTTCGCGCAGAAGGGCAACGCCGCGTTCTGGAAGTTCCACGACAAGTTGTTCGAGCTGCAGGGCAGCGGCGACGACGCCCTCAAGCGTCCGAACCTCGAGAAGATCGCGCAAGAGCAAGGCTTGAACATGGATAAGTTCAAGGCCGCGCTCGACTCGGGCACGCACAAGGCCAAGGTCGAGGCCGACACCAAGATCGGCAACGACGCCGGGATCAACGGAACGCCTGCGTTCGTGATCAACGGCTACTACCTGAGCGGCGCCCAACCGGCGGCGGCGTTCAAGAAGCTCATCAACCGCGCGCTCAAGGACGCGGGCGGCTGATGCAGCGTGCGCGAGTCGCCCAGGCGCCCTCGGGCGTCCTGGGCCTCTTCGCGCTGTGGTGTGCGCTTGGCTCGATCGCGTGCTCCGCGCCGCAATCGAGCCAGGCGGCTCCCCACTCCGGACAGATCGACCTCACGTCTCCCGGCGGCCCTGGCTGGCCGGTGCTGGAGCCCGAGCCCGAAGCGGCTCCGCTCACGGACGCCGACGTCGAACGCATTGCGACCCGTATCCCGCGCCAGCGCGTGCCCCGCGTCAGCGTTCAGAGCCCCAGCAAGGGTCCTGACAGCGCCAAGGTCGTGCTGCAGATCTTCAGTGACTTCGAGTGCCCGTTTTGCGTGCGCGTGGCGGCGACGCTCGACGACGTCGAGGCGCGCTTTCACGGCCGCCTGCGCCTGGTCTGGCGCAACTATCCCCTTCCCTCGCACGCGCGCGCTCGCCCGGCGGCGCGCGCAGCGCTGTGCGCGTTCGAGCTCGGTGGCAGCGCCCAATTCTGGAAGCTCCACGACTATTTCTATTCGCCCGCAGGCGATCTGAGCGACGCCGGACTGCGCCGCGCCGCTACCAAGCTCGGCCTCGATGCCACCCGCATCGAGCAGGCGGCGAGCAGCACCAGCTACGACTCGCGCCTCGACGCGGACATGGCCGCCGGCGATGCAGCCGGCATCGAGGGCACGCCCGCGGCCTTCATCAACGACTACTACCTGATGGGCGCGCGCTCCGAAGCCGAGTACGCCGTCGTGATCGAACGAGCGCTGCGCGAAGCCGGTTGAAGCTCCGTGTGCGCCGTATCGCTGACAGGCCGATCAGCGAGCCCGCAGCTCACGTCGGTGCGGCGTTCAGCGCTTGCGCGCGCGCACGGCCGCGATCGTGTCGTCCAGCTCGTTGCTGGTGCGCAGGCACGTATAGCAGTCGTCTTTTTTGCGGGCACCACAGCCGGTCTTGTCCTGCAGCGGCACCAGCTCGAACAGCGCTCGCTCGTCCGAGCTCTTCTTCAGGTCGGGGAGCAGGCCCTTCTTCTCTTCGCAGCCGGCCGAGTAGCGCAGCTTGACGATCCCGCGCAGCCCCAGCGTCGCCACCCGCTCGAAGCCCGTCGATTGGAGAAAGGTCTCGGCGCGGGTCTGCACCCAGGGACGCACGTTGGGCGTCGTCACCAGGTCGTAGGCGATGTCGGCGCCGCGCGCACCCATCGCGCCCTCCATCAACGCGACGGCGGCGTCGCTACTCGACTTCACCTGGGCGGTCTGAAAGACCAGCGACGCCACGTGCGCATCGTTTTGGACCGCCGCGTCGATCGACAGCGCACGCCCCACGGCACCCACCGCCCCGGGGTAGTTCTTCTTGCCCGCCAGGTCGCGCGCCATCTGGATCGCAATGTTCGG
>DATDEV010000120.1:0-4407 GCA_036522995.1 Polyangiaceae bacterium | reverse complement strand
CGGGCGGCTTGGCGCCGGCTGGCTTGGCGGCGGCAGGCTTCTCCGCAGCCGGCTTTTCTGGCGCTGGCTCGACCGCGGCCGGCGGCGCTTCGACGATGGGCGGCGGTTCGACCGCGGCGGGCGGCGGCTGGACGACGGGCGGCGCGGGCGACTGCGCCTCGACCTGCGCGGGCGAAGCCGCGGAGGGCTCGGTGTCCGGCTTCGGCTCCTCGACGCCGCGACCGCGCAGGATCGCGAACACGAACACGCCGAGCACGACCCCGACCACGACGCCGACGACCTGCATCAGGCGATTGCGCCGGTGCTCCTGCTCGGGCGTCCGCACGAGGCTGCGAGGCAGCACGTGCTCGAGCTCGCCTTCCAGCTCGGGCGGCGGGAGCGAGGCGGGCCCGCCCTCGTAGATGCCCTGCTCGCCGGCCTCGAAGAAGTCGTCATGCAGCGACTCGTGAACGGCCTCGCCACGCGCTCGCGGGGTGGCGGCGCGCTCGCCATCATCGTGATGCCTGGCAGCGCCTGGTTTCACGCCCGGGGCCTCGGGGGTAGTGCCCCGCTGCGTGGTCACGCCGATCGGCGTGGTGCCCCCGCTGGCGAAGCGCTGGGTGGAAGCGAGGCTGGAGGTTGGCGGCTCGAGATGCAAGGCTTCAGCGGGCGGTCCGCTGCCGAGGTGGAGCGTTTGCGCACCGAGCCGTTCGTCGCGCTCGCGACGTCGTTCGAGGGCGGGCTCGCGCTGAGTCGGCTCGGTCGGCGGCACCCACGAGCGTGAAGCGAGCACGTGCGGCATGGGCGGCGTATTGGGCGGCGCCGAAATCGGCGCCTCTTCCTGTTCCACCTGTTCCACGGTGGGCGAGCTTTCCGGCGGCGCGAGCTTGGCCTCGGGCGCTACGGGCCTGACCTCGGGCGCTGCGGGCTTGGCTTCGGGCAGCCCCGGTTTCTCTTCGGGCGTCGCGCCCGGCTCGTCCTCGCGCCGCGCTGGAAAGGGAATGACCTTGCCCTCGTGTGCCCGGGCTTGCGGCGTCTCCCGCAGCGTGGCCAGAGCGCGCGCCTCGTGGCCCGCCTCGGCCTGCGCAGCAGCGGCGGCTGCGCGCGCATCCGGCGAGTCCGCCAGCGTGCGCTGCTGCTCCGGAGGTGGCGGCAGAGTCCTGGGCGCCGGCGCCTTCACCTCCATGCTCGCCGGGCTGCTGCCGTTCGTTGCGGCCTCCGATTTGCTCGCGGCAGCCGCCTTCTCGGCGGCATGCTTCTCGGTCGACGACGCCGCGAGCAGCTCCTCAGGGACCAGCGGCGGGCCCAAGCCAGAGTGCGTGCGCTGCGCCTGGCGGGCGTCGAACGGCGATTGCGCCGGCGTCTCCTCGCCCACGCTGGGCAGTACGACGCGCGGCAGCGCACGCGTGGCGCTGCCGTTCTCACCCGAGAAGTCCGACTCCGGCTGGCTGTCGCGCGGGCTCAAGCCCATCACTGTTTCGGAGGGCACCGAAGGCTCGCCCGGCAAGGCCAACGGCGGGGCCGACGGACGCCACGAAGGCAGCGCCGCCTCGGCCGGCAGGCGAGGCTCGCTCGAATACTCCGGCACCACGTCGTCATCGGCGCCGGTCGACAGCGACCAGCGCTCGGGTCGGGCCGACACCTGCTGGTGCAGCTCTTCGCTCGGCACGACGTCGTCGTCGGGCGCGGCGTGCGAGATGACCAGCAGCCCTTCGAAGAACAACTTGGTGATGGTCGATAGCGTCGACAGATCCTCGAACGGCGAGTCGTCCACGACGTCGAGCAGTGTGCGCTTGCCGTCGAAGAGCTTGAGGATGCCGTTGAGGTCGTCAGGGATCTCGTTCAGGCGCTCGACCAGCTGTTCGTGCTCGACCTCGAAAATCGTAGCCAGCGGCGGCAACTGCTCGAGCAGGCGCCCCCACTCGTCGACCCGACGCATGCCCTCCATGAGCAAGCCCTGCGTCGACGTCGGAATGATGTCTTCGCGGTCGATGGGGCAGAACTCGACCTCGAAATGGCCCGAGTTCCAGATCAGCGCGCGGTACACCGCCTCCTCGCCGCGCAGGCGCCCGAGCTCCGCGTCGACCACCTTGCCGTCGCGGAAGTAGATGCGCACCTCGCGCCGACCGTTGCCGATCTTGCCCACGCCGGTCTTGCGGCTGATCTCGAAGGTTTGCAGGAGGTCGACCACCCCCATGTCTTCCAGCGAGCCGCTCAGGCGTGTGCGGCGGCTCATCGGCACGGCGGTGGCCATGCGCTCCTGCGTGCGACGTGCCAGCAGCAGGTTCACGCGCGCGATCAGCTCGCGCACGAAGATCGGCTTGGTCAGGTAGTCTTCGACGCCCAGCTCGAGGCCGCGGATCTTGTCCTCGATCGATTTCTGGCTGGTGAGGAACACCACCGGGATGTGCGCGTGCTCCGGCTTGTCCTTCATGCGCCGCACGAGCTCGTAGCCGTCGAGGCGCGGCAGGCGCGTGTCGCTCAAGACCAGATCGGGCGCCGAGAGGTCGATCTTGGCCAGGGCGTCGGCACCGTCACTAGCGGTCGTGACGCTATACCCCGACTTCTTCAGGCTCACTTCCAGGACGCGCACGCTGCGCGGATCGGCATCAACAAGAAGGAGCTGTTTCTTTGCCACGCTTTACCGCTTACTGCCCGTCGTCCCCCGTTGGACGACTTGGCAAGCGTTGAAGGCTTTCAACCCGCTGTCAAGCCGAGCGCAACGTCACATGTGGCTTAGCGCGCCCACGGATCTACTATCTCACGGTCTCCTGGCCGTTGGGGCGTCGGTCTCGTTGGCCGTTGGGGCGTTTGTCTCGTTGGCCGTTGGGGCTCCGACCCCAACGGCTTCCTTGTTTGTGGGGTGATCCCGCTTGGCTGGCGGGCGGGTGGTGGTGACGAGCTTTCTTTTGCCTTTGGCGGGACGCTTGGAGCCGTGGGGGGACTGGACACGACCGGCGCTAGCCGTGGGCCGCCGGCGCTGACCGGCAGCGCCGGGGCCTCGGCGTGCTTGCCGAGGCGCCCTGCCAGGACCACCACCAGCGCGCCAAGGGCGAACGCCACCGTCACCACCGCGAGCGGCCACAGCCGCCGGAGCGCGGCGGAGGGAGCAGGCGACAGATTCGGCAGCTCGAGCTGATCGGCCAGCAGGGAAAATTCTCGCCGCCCGCGCTCGCTACCGGTGCGAGCCGGCGTGCGCGCCGGCTCGCCCGCAGGTAAGCGTCGGTCGAGATCGTCGAGCAGCGCCCCCAGATCGGGGTAGCGCGCCTCGGGTCGCTTCTGCAGGCAGCGCAGGATGACCTCCTCCAGCGCGCCGAGCTGCGAAAGCTGGGGGCAGAGCTGGCTGGGCGGCGTCGGCTCCATGTACAGGTGCTTGGTCAGCACGCCCATGTAACTGTCGGCCTCGAACGGCAGCTTGCCGGCGAACATCTCGTACATCACCACGCCGAGCGCGTAGATGTCGGCGCGGTGATCCACCGCGTCGCCCGCAGCCTGCTCGGGGCTCATGTAGTGCGGCGTGCCGAACACCATGCCGGCGCGCGTGAGCTTGCTCGAGCCGATCACCTTGGCCAGACCGAAGTCCACCACCTTCACCAGATCGCGCTCGCCGTCGCCCTTGCCGACGTGAACGTTGTCCGGCTTGAGGTCGCGGTGCACGATCGCGGCGTCGTGGGCTGCTTTGAGCGCGTGGACGAGCTGGCGCACGATGTCGAGGCCGCGCTCGACCGGCAAGGGCCCGCCGAGGCGGAGCAGCGCGGCCAGCGACGTGCCCTCGAGCAGCTCCATCACGAAGTAGACCTGACCCGACTCGAGCCGACCGAAATCGGTAATTTCGACCAGCCCCGGATGCGAGACGGCCGCAGCGGTGCGCGCCTCCTGGATGAAGCGCGCAGCGATCTCGCCATCGACCGCCAGATCCTGGCGCAACGCCTTGAGCGCGAAGCGCTTGCCGAGGGCGCGGTGGCGAACCTGGTAGACCCTGCCCATGCCGCCCTCGCCGATCGCCCCCAGGACCTCGTAGCGACCGTCCACCAGCGTCCCGATCAAGCGGTCGGAGCTGGGGTCCCAGTCTGGCGCTGCTACGAGCGGCGTGCCGTCGAAGGGGCAAAAGTGCCCGTCGGGCGAGAAGCGCGAGCTGCAGATCGGGCACTGGGTAGCTCGGGGCGACGTCGCCGCGGGTAGCGCCGCTGCGGGCGGCGACCCCTGCGGCGCCTCGGGCGCGGGTTCGCGCAGCGAGTGACCGAACTGCAGTGCCGTGTCGTCGCTCACGACATCTTGGATCCGCACTCGTTACAGAAACGGGCTTGGGGTTGGTTCGTGGCGTTGCAGCTCGGGCAGCGCGCGGCCGGAGCAGCGGCAACTGCAGGCGGAGCGCCGTATGGCCCGGGCGCCGGCGGAGGTGCGTAGCCGGGCGCCGGCGGAGGCGCG
>DATDEV010000119.1:0-9524 GCA_036522995.1 Polyangiaceae bacterium | reverse complement strand
CATCGCCTTCATGATCAAGGCCCCCAAAGACCCCACGCGCGACGCCATCCGCCCCCGCTTCGACGTCGGTCTGAGCGGCCAAAAAGCCGTCGCCAAGGTCGGCTGGAACTTCAGGTCGCTCTAAGCACGTGCAGGGAAGTTAGCCCCGACGACGGCGCGGCGATACTTTCACGCTTGGCGGCTCGGCAAACAGGCTCTGTTGCGCGGCGCGGCGCGGCGGCGGCGCGGGCGGCGCCTGCTCGGGGTCGAAGCGGGCCACCACCTCGGGACCTTCGAAGTGCACGTTGTTACCGCGCGGATCGACCGGAAAGACGTCGAGCGGCAGCTGCAAGCTGCGCGCGCACGCTTCGCTCAACAGAGCGCCGCCGTCTCGTGTCGAGTCGAGCCAGTCGGCCTGCAGCGCTGCAGGGATCACGAGCGGCATGCGATCGTGATACTGCGCCGCAGTCGCGCTGGGCGCCGTAGTCACGCTCGCACACGAGTCGACCAGCTCGCCATCGGGCGACGTCCAGCGCGAGCACAGGCCAGCGAAGGCGAACAGCCGCTCTTCGAGTCGAAACTGGTACGGCTGCTTCTTGCCGTGCTCGGCGCGAAACTCTCGCCAGCCCGTCGCGGGCACCAGGCAGCGGTGACGCTCGAACGAACCGCGCCAGAACGGCTTGCTCGCGAGCTCCTCGGCGCGAGCGTTGAACGCGGCCGGCAAGGCCTTGAGCGGCTTGCTCCAAAAATGCGGAATCATCCACCAACGGCCGAGCCGCAGCGCTCGTTTGCCTTCGCGCGTCCTGATCACGAATGGCCGTTCGAAGCCTTCTCCATAGGAAGGTGCGATGTTGTAGACCGGCCGAAACTCGCGGAACATTTCCAGCTGCTCGACCTCGAGCTGCAGCTTGATCTCGCTCAGCTCGGCTTCCTGTGAGAAGCGTCCGCACATCGCGAGCTCTACTCTACGCGCTCAGCACGATGCGCGTCACCTCCGGCGGCGAGCCCAGCCGCGCAGGCGGGCCCACCGTGCCGAAACCGCGATTCACGTAGAGGATCGAGCCGTCCTGATCGTAGCGCCCCGCGACCCAGCCGCCGGGCAGCAGGTAGTCCGCGGGCCTTATACCCAGGTTGATCTGCCCGCCGTGCGTGTGACCGGACAGTTGCAGGGCAACCTGGCCGGCAGCTTCGGCAAAGTAAGACGGGTTGTGACACAGCAGCACGCGCGGCAGGTCGAGCGCAGGCGCCACGCGACCGCCGAGCTTGGGCAGGGCGCGGAGCGCGCGCTCGAGGTCGGGGCCGCCTCCTTCGCGTCGCGCCCACACGTCGTCCACTCCCAGCAGCGCAAAGCCTGCCTCTTTGGTGCCGATGATGCGGGCGTCGTTCTGCAGAATGTGGGCACCGCCACCCACGATGGCGTGGGCCATCTCTTCCACGCCCGCGAAGTAGTCGTGGTTGCCCGAGATGGCCACCACCCCCTCGCGCGCGAGCGGAGACAGCCGACGCACGAAGCGCCCCAGCTGCGCTGCAAAGCGCGGATCATTGTCGAGCAGATCGCCGGTCAAGACCACCAGGTCTGGCTTGGCTTGGCGCACGAGCTCGAAGGCGGCGTTGAGCTCGGCCTCACCCGTGTATGCGCCGATGTGCACGTCCGACAGCTGCACGATGCTGAAACCATCCAGCGCGCGCGCCAGGCCGGGGATGCGCAGCGGCACGGTCTCGATCACGTAGTCTTGCCGCCCCTTGAGCGCACCGTAGAGGGAGCTGCTGCTGCCGATCAGAAACGCCGACCCCGCTGCCGCCTGCGTCAAGAAGGTTCGCCGCGGTAGCTCGGCTGGCACGACGACCGGCAGCTCGGCTGCCAGGGCCAGCGGTGGCTCAGCCTGCAGCTGCTGAGACGACCGCACGCGGCCGACTAGGCCCACGAGCCAGAGCGCTGCATCGGCGAGCAGCAGCATGACCCCGCTGATGATGGTGGCCAGGGCCACCGTCGAGCTGACCGCAATCACGCTCGTTGTCACCGCTCCGGGCCACATCCTCCCGGCCAGTCGTCCCAACAGCATGCCGGCGATCGACCCCCACAGCACCCACTTGATGGCGAGTTGGGCCCGGCGCTGCAGCCCGAACGCTTTCCGTGCCCAGCGGAACACGTACAGGTTGAGACCTCCGAGCAGGCCCAGGGTGACCACGATGAACACGACGAACCGGACTATCGACATCGCAGCGTTGACCTTGGGCGCTTTCCACCAATCCGCTACCGCCGCCGGCTATTCCTAACAATACTTCGCGCGCCGAGCGAGGCTTGTGGCAAAGCGCTCGGCACCCGAAAAAAGGAGCCACGACATGCACTTTGCAATGATTGGACTGGGTCGCATGGGCGCCAACATGGGGCGCCGATTGATGAGCGAGGGACATACGTGCGTCGCCTACGACGTGTTTCCCGAGTCGGTGCAGAAACTGGCCGCCGACGGCGCCACCGCCGCCGCCTCACTCGCCGATTTGGTCCAGAAGCTCCCGTCGCCGCGCGTGCTCTGGATGATGGTCCCGGCCGCCAACGTGGACAGCACCATCGAGCAGCTGGTCCCGCTGCTCTCAGCCGGCGACATCCTGATCGACGGCGGAAATTCTTACTATCGCGACGATGTCGTGCGCGCACGTAAGCTCGCCGAACGCGGGCTTCACTATGTCGACTGCGGCACGAGCGGCGGCGTTTACGGCCTGGAGCGCGGCTACTGCTTGATGATCGGCGGTGAGCCGGAGACCGTGAAATACCTCGATCCGATCTTCAAAACGCTGGCACCCGGCCAGGGCGACATCACGGCGACAGCGGGGGCGCAGCAGGACAGCACCGCTCAGCAGGGCTACCTACACTGTGGGCCAAACGGCGCCGGTCACTTCGTGAAGATGGTCCACAACGGTATCGAGTACGGCCTGATGGCGGCCTACGCGGAGGGCTTCAACATCCTGCGCCACGCGGACATCGGGCTGCGCCACGACGGCAAAAACGACGCCGAAACCACCCCTTTGCGCAACGCCGAGTTCTTCAAGTACCAGTTCGATCTATCCGAGATCGCAGAGGTCTGGCGTCGTGGCAGCGTGATCTCGTCGTGGCTGCTGGACCTCACCGCCCGCGCCTTTTCGCGCGACGAAGGGCTCGGCGCTTTCGCAGGCAACGTGTCCGATTCCGGCGAAGGCCGCTGGACTCTGGAAGCGGCCAACGAGGAAGGGGTGCCCGCTCACGTGCTGTCGGCGGCGCTATTTCAGCGTTTCAGCTCACGGGGCGCAGCGGACTTCCAGAACCGCCTGCTTTCGGCCATGCGTTTCGAGTTCGGTGGTCACCACGAAAAGAAGTGAGGCTCGGCGCAAGAGCCATGGCAAGCTAGGCGGTCTCGGCCGAGCGACGGTCGAGACCGCAACCGCCTTGGCGCGCCCGTGTCGTTGAAAGAGCTTCCGCTGCCATCGATCGCGAGCCTGCGCGCCATTGCGGCGCTGCGCAGCCCGCATCTCGCGCTCGTGCGGCCCGCACGCATTGGGCTCGGCTTCGAGTCGACCGGCGCCAATCAAAAATCCTTGGCCGAGGTCGAGGAGCTACTCGGCGGTCCGGGGCGTCTGTCGCTGCCCTATTCACTGCGCTGGCTGCTGGACGTGATGACCGGGCTCGGGGTTTTGCACCGCACGCTGGGTTTCGTCCACGGCGAGCTGCAGCCCGAGCACGCCGTGCTGGGTGAGGACGGCGTGGGGCGCCTGATCCCGGTCGTGCGCGCACATTGGGTGCGTGGCGAAGAGCGGGCGCCAGAGCGGCTCTACTACCTGGCGCCCGAAAAGCTGCTCGGGGATCGGCTCGACGTGCGCTCGGACGTCTTCAGCGTGGGCGTGATGCTGTGGGAGGCGCTCGCCGGTCAGCCGCTGCTCGAGGCCCATGCCGTGGACGACATCATCGCCAGGTTGATGGGTGGCGGCATTCCGCACGCTCGACCGCCCGAGGGCGAGGCGTGGACGCTGCCGCTGGCCGACATCGCCGAGCGCGCGATCTCGGTCGATCCCGCGCGGCGCTTCGCGAGCGTTGCCGAGATGAGGGACGCACTACAAAACGCCTGCTCCCGCTATTTGGCGAGCGCTCCGGGCATGGCCGAGCTCTTCATGAGCCCGGAGCAGCGGGCACGCAGCTACGTGCGCGAATCGCGGCCGCCGGACAGCAGCGAGCTCGACGCGGCGGCGGAGCGCCTCGCGCGCTCCAGCATGATCTCGTCGGTCGATCTGGAAGTGGAAGAGCCCACCGAACCAGCACTAGCCCCCGCCCCCACCGTCGCTTCCGCGCCCGCCCCCGCCCCTACCGTCGCATTCGCGCCCGCCCCCGCTCCCGCGTTCGCCTCCGCGCCCGCCTCCGCGCCCGCCCCCGTCTTCGCATCCGCGCCCGCCGCCGCACCCGCGCCGTTCAAGAACGTCCACGGCCAAACGCTGGTGGGCGTCGCTCCGCCGTTCATCGAGCGCGACGCTTCGGCGAGAATGAACGTGACCCGACCGGTCGGAACGCCGCTCCCGGTCATCACGCCCCGCACGTCGGCCCCCCCTTCTCACTCGGAGCTCGACCGCGCACCCGAGTCGCCGCGACCGCCCACGCTTTCGCCGATGGTCGCACCGCAGCCGCCGCAACCGCGCCTCGTCGAGCCGAGCTTCGAGCTGGTCACCCCGCGCAAGCGACCCTCGGGTGTTTGGCTCGTACTCGGAGCGGCGGCAGCGATCGCAGCCTTTGCGGCTCGCCCTTGGCTCGCCGAGCAGCTGGCAGCGGCCACCGGTCAGTCCGACGCCCCCGCGCCCAGCTTCGAGCCAGCAGCGGCCCCCGCCGAGCTGACACCTCCGAGCGCTGACCCTGTCGCGAAGGACGCCGCGCCAAGCGCGAGCGCGAGCCCCGACGCGGTGGGCATCGCTTCGACCCCGCCCTCACCCACTGATCGCGGTGGACCTCGACCCCGGTTGCCCGGGCGCGAGCAGCGGCAAGTGATCGGGCACGAGCGTGTCCGCGCTGCGAGTCCGCCACCAGTGGAACGCCGCCAGCGCGTAGCCGTCCCGCGCGCGCCGGAGCACGAGATTGAGCCGAAAGCAGCGACTCCGAGCCTCGTGGAGGCGCCGCCTCCGCCGCCATCCGCTCCAGCGCCGAGGCCCAAAGCGACAACAACGGCTGATGATCGGTACGGGATCTGAGCCAAGTTTGTACATGCGTCAGTGCCGAGCCTGATCAGCGAGACTAGAATTCGCGGCTGCAGCGCTGAATGCTTCTCATAGCCGCGGTGGTCGAGAATAATCGCCCGTCGTCATGAGCCAAGCACGCAGGGCAGCGCTTCATCTTCTGAACAACGACTGGAGTCGCGCCGTCTGGAAGCACTGGCTCGCTCACGTCTTCGAGCCCCCTGTGACACCACCGATGCCCAGCAAGGGAGCTCCGGTAGAGCCGGGCGCGACCGACCGGGTGAATACCGCGCCCGCCAGCCGGGATGACGATGGCGCACAGCTGACCAGCAGCTGCGTGCCCGACCAGGGCGAAGCGCCCGATTCCCAAGGCGACCGCGGAGCGCGGCGTGGCGAGCTGCGTGCGCGCTTCGAAGCGCTTTCCGATCGCTTGCTCGCGGTCGAGGACGGCCTGGCCGCGCTGCTACGCCGCTCCAGCCAGCGCGAGAAATCCGAGCGCCGCTCCGAGCAGCAGCAAGTGGAGCTGATCGATACGCTGGCTATCGCGGCCGAGCGCCAGGCTACGGTACTGGAGGGCTTGCTCGGCACGGTGGCGCGCCTGGAGCACGCCCTATCGCGGCTCGAGCATGGCTTGTCGCGGGTCGAGCGCGGGGTCGGCGATCGCAACCGGCGCGATTCGCACGCCCCGGCCGCCGGGCAGCGCTATAGCTCGCAGTTTCCCGAGTCCCAGGCGGCGCCGCGCGACCGCAGCGGCAGCGAGGTCGATGAGCTGGACGCCAACGACGCACCGGGCATCAACGGTCAGCTCTCGGACATGTCGCTGTCTACCGTGCTCGCCATGCTCGAGATCGAGCGTCACAGCGGCCGGCTCAAGGTGGCCACGGACGAAGGCTTGCTCGCAAGCTTCGAGCTGAGCGAAGGCAGCGTCGTCAGCAGCCGGCTCTCGGACAACGACGCCGACCCGTTACAAACGCTCCGCACCGCCTTGCGTTGGAAACAAGGCCGCTTCTGGTTTCGCCAACAACCGGCCGAAGCACAAACCTTTCCACCCCGCTCGATCGGTTCGCTGCTGCTCGAAGCCACGCGCCAAAACGACGAGTCCTTCGCCGACGTAGGGTAACCAGCCTGCCGACACCGGCATCAGCCGCCCGCGTTTGGGGCTGGGGCCCCAAATGCCCCGAGATGGTCCCGCAACGCGACCTGGCGTAGGGTGCGGCACGGATGGATTCGCTTGGACTGCATCGCTTCCAATTCGCGTTCACCATCACCTATCACTACCTGTTCCCGCAGCTGACCATGGGCCTGGCCCTGGTGATCGTGGTGCTCAAGCTGCTCGGACTGCGCAAACGCGACGGCGACTACGACGTCGCCGCGCGCTTCTGGACCAAGGTTTTGGGCGTCGGCTTCGTGATGGGCGTGGTGACCGGCATCCCGATGGAGTTCCAGTTCGGCACCAACTGGTCTCGCTTCTCGCAGCTGACCGGCAGCGTGATCGGGCAAACGCTGGCAATGGAAGGCGTATTCGCGTTCTTCCTCGAGTCGTCGGTGCTCTACCTGGTGCTGTTCCAGGAGCAGCGGCTCGGCCCCAAGCTGCACCTGCTGGCGAGCGTCGCGCTCTGGGCTGGCACCTGGCTCTCGGGCTTCTTCGTGGTCTGTACCAACGCCTTCATGCAACATCCGGTCGGCTTCGAGCGCGACGCAGCAGGCGTCCTGCACCTGGAGTCGTTCTCGGCCTTGCTGCTCAACCCCTGGGCGCTGGTGCAGTACTCCCACACCATGGTCGGCGCCACCATCACGGGCGCATTCGTGGTCGCGGCCACCGCGGCCTTCTACTTGCTGCAAGGGCGCGACGTCGGTGTCTCGCGCAAAATGCTGAGCGTCGCGATCGTGATCGGCACGCTGGCCAGCTTCGCGGCCGCCTTCCCGACCGGAGACCTTCAAGCCAAGCTCGTGCACGAGCACAAGCCGGTCGCCTTCGCGGCCATGGAAGGGCACTTTCACACCGAAAACGGCGCCGCCTTGACGCTGATCGGCCAGCCCAACGTCGACCGGCTGCACATCGACAACCCGGTGCGCATCCCGAGGCTGCTCAGCTTTCTCACACACCAGCGCTGGCACGCGGAGATCAAGGGCCTGACCGAGTTTCCCCGCGACACCTGGCCCGACAACATCCCGCTGCTCTATTACTCGTACCACGTGATGGCCGGGCTCGGCTCGCTGTTCATCGGCTTGATGGCGCTGTCGAGCCTGCTGCTCTGGCGCGGCAAGCTACACCAACGGCGCGGCGTGCTGTGGCTGCTGATGCTGGCGTTTCCGCTGCCGTTCATCGCCAACACTGCGGGCTGGTTCACCGCCGAGCTCGGACGTCAGCCGTGGATCGTCTACGGTGTGCTGCGCACGCGCGACGGCTCTTCGGCGCACGTGAGCGAGGGCAGCGCGCTATTTTCACTGCTCGGCTTCATGGGCCTGTACGCCCTGCTGTCGCTACTGTTCTTCCTGCTGATGATGCGGCTACTCGAACGCGGCCTGGTAGCCAAGGAGCACGCCTGATGGCCGAGCTGTGGTTCTGGCTGCTGGCGCTGGTGCTCGCCGTGTACGCGGTGCTCGACGGCTTCGACTTCGGCGTCGGCATCCTGCATTTCTTGATCGGCAAAACAGCGGCCGAGCGCGCGACGCTACTGCGCAGCATCGGCCCGGTCTGGGATGGCAACGAAGTCTGGTTGATCGCCGGTGGCGGGACGCTGCTGGCCGCCTTTCCGCTGCTGTACGCGACGGCCTTCTCCGGCTTCTATTTGCCGCTGACGATCGTGCTGTGGCTGCTGCTGTTCCGCGCGCTGGGGATCGAGCTGCGCCACCAGCTGCAAAACCCGCTCTGGCACCAGGCTTGGGACGTGGCTTTCAGCGCCTCGAGTGGGCTTTTGGCGCTATTTCTGGGCGCGGCGCTGGGCAACCTGGTGCGCGGGCTGCCGCTCGACGCGCGCGGCCAATTCTTCGAGCCGCTGTGGACCGACTTTCTGGTCGGCGAGCAGACCGGCATCCTCGACTGGTACACCTTCCTCGTGGGCGTGACGGCCAGCAGCGCGCTCACGCTGCACGGCGCGCTGTGGTCCACCCTCAAGCTCGACGGCGAGCTCGCCGAGCGCGCGCGGCGCTGGGCTGCACGGCTGTGGCCACCCGTGGTCGCGCTGGTAGTGCTGACGACGCTGGCAAGCTCGGCCGTGCAACCGCAGCTGCGCGACAACCTCTCGCGCTATCCGCTCGGTCTGCTGCTGCCGCTGCTGGCGCTCGCCGGACTGGCCAGTGCGCGCCTTTTTCTCAGCAACCGACCCAAGTGGGCTTTCCTCGGCTCGTGCGCTTTCGTCAGCGGTCTGGTGCTCAGCGCCGCATACGCGATCTTCCCGCACGCCTTGCCGGCCCGCATCCCCGGCCGCGAGCTGTCGCTGGTCAGCGCTGCCAGTCGTCCCGAAACGCTCCAGGCCATGCTCTGGTGGTGGCTACCCGGCATGCTGCTCTCCGCCAGCTACTCGTACGCGATCTACTCGCGCATGCCGAAGACCTTCAGCGTCAACGACCCCGACCAGCACTAGGGGGTTCCCCTTCCCCCGCACACGTGAACGTGCCCGATCCGAAAGGGATTGACGCAGCACAGCTTTAGACTATATCTAAACCTAGATCGAATCTGACGCGGCCACCTGGCCCTAAATTAACGAAATTATTGGAGGATTCAGCAATCATGATCGTTCCCGGCAGCAAGCTTCCCGAGTTCAAGACCGTCGCCTGCGTGAGCATCGAAAAGGGCAAGGAATTCGCGGAGATCGGCTCTAGCGACTATCCAGGCAAGTGGCTGGTCATCTACACCTACCCGAAGGACTTCACCTTCGTCTGCCCGACCGAGATCGTCGACTTCGACAAGAAGGTGGCCGCGTTCGCCGATCGCGACGCAGTGGTGCTCGGCGGCTCGACCGACAACGAGCACTCGCACCTGGCCTGGCGCAAGGATCACGCCGACCTCAAGGTCATCAAGCACCCGCTGCTGTTCTTCGGACCGGCGCTGTCGCAGGCGCTTGGCATCCTGCATCCCACGGCCGGCGTCGCGCTGCGCGCCACCATCATCGTCGACCCGCAGGGCGTCGTGCGCTACTCGACCGCCAACGATCTCGACGTCGGTCGCAACGTCGACGAGGTGCTGCGCGTCCTCGACGGGCTGCAGACGGACGAGCTCTGCCCCTGCAACTGGAAGAAGGGCGAAGAGACCCTCACCGAGAAGCTCAAGAAGGCGGGCTGATTCGTGGATTGGAGAGGTTGGGGCGGGGCAGGCAACGTCCTGTCTTGCTTCAACCTCTTGCGGAGCAGCGACG
>DATDEV010000118.1:0-3585 GCA_036522995.1 Polyangiaceae bacterium | reverse complement strand
ATCACCGGCGGCGGCGCCCATCGGAGCCGCATCGGACGCTACCTGCCCGCAGGACGCGGCGAGCAAGGCTCCCAGCAGGCCTAGCGACACCCGGATCAGCCAAACGCGCCAGGCTGGCACACGTTGGCGCAGGAATTGGCGCTCGTTCGACATCTATCGCCTATTACGCAAGTGCCGTGCCCAAGCTCGGTCGGCGCCTCCTGGCCCAGCCCGTGCAAGAGAGACTCATCGTGGCACGGTCGACGGGGAGGTAGGTGGACGATGGCGAACGCGGCAAGCAGGGTACGTTTCGTTTGGAGTGCGCTCGGGCTGGCTGCGGTCAACTGGGTGACGACGTTCGGGTGCGGCCACGACGAAAAGGGCGACGTGCTGCAAGCAGGACGCTTGGGCCAATGCGTGGTGAACGGCGAGTGCTGTGTGCTCGTCGGTAGGGTCGAATGTGGGCCGTGATGCACGGCGCGTCGCCAGAACAAGAGGGACGGCGGAGCGCATGCGCTGCTGCGTCGGCGAGTGCGTCGTGAACGGCGAGTGCTGTGTGCTCGTCGGTGGCATCGTCTGTTCGCCGTGACGCGCCCGCTCCCTCGGGTCTCGGCGCGTGACGCGCCGGGTACTTTTCCGAGCGGCTACCTGGTCTGGACTAGGTAGCCTTGGAGCCGATTCCCGGACTTGAACCGGGGACCTGCGCTTTACGAAAGCGCTGCTCTACCACTGAGCTAAATCGGCGAAAGGAGCGGGAGGATACGCGCGGAGCCTGGTTAGTCAAGAGGCTCGAGTTCTGGTAGGTTTTCGCGCGACATGAGCGGCAAAGTGCTTGGGTTTAGGTTCGGCGCGGTCTCGGCTGGCATCCGGAAAGATGGGCGCATCGACCTGGCGCTGGCCGCGAGCGACCGCCCGGCGGTCACGGCCGCGCTGTTCACCCGCAATCTGGTCAAGGCGGCTCCGGTTTTGGTGGCCGCCGAGCGTGCGAGCTCCGGCCTGTCGCGTGCGGTGCTGGCCAACAGCGGCTGCGCCAACGCGGTCACGGGTGAGCAAGGCATGCGCGCGGTGCTGGCCAGCACGCAAGCCATCGCCCAGGCGCTTGGCATTTCGCCAGAGGAGGTGCTGCCGGCTTCGACCGGAGTCATCGGCGCACACCTGCCCGACGACAAGATCGCCGCACACGCCGCGGCGCTCGCTGAAAGGCTCACCCCCGAAGGTCACGAAGAGTTCGCGCAAGCCATCTGCACGACCGATCGCTGGGTCAAGATCTTCGAAGCCGACGCCGAGGGCGCGCGCGTGCTGGCGATCGGCAAAGGCGCCGGCATGATTCACCCCGACGTGGGCGGCGTGCCGCACGCCACCATGCTGGTCTTCATCTTCACCGACGCGCAGGTCGAGCAGCCCGTGCTGGCGCGCGCGCTCAGCGAGGCCAGCGAGGTCACGTTCAACGCTTGCAGCGTGGACGGCGACACCAGCACCAACGACACCGTGATCGCCATGGCCTCGGGCGCATCCGGCAAAACGCCGAGCGAAGCGGCGCTCACCGCCGCCCTGACCAAGGTGTGCGACGAGCTGGCGCGCTCGATGGTGGCCGACGGTGAGGGCTCCAATCACGTGGCCGAGATCAAGGTGCGCGGCCTGGCCTCGCGCGCGGACGCCAAGGCCGCCGCCAGGACCATCGCCACCTCCATGCTCGTGAAGACCGCGCTCTTCGGCGAGGACGCCAACTGGGGTCGCCTGCTGGCCGCCGCCGGCCGAGCGGGCGTGAGCTTCGATCCACGGCGCGCGGCGATTTCGATCGGCGGCATCGCGATCGTCAAGGACGGCGCGCCCATCGGGGCCGAAGCCGAAAAACGCGCCAACGAGATCTTGAAGCAGCCGAGCTACACCATCGAGCTACAGCTCGGCGACGGTCCCGGCGAGTTTCGCTACCTGACGAGCGACCTCGGTCACGGCTACATCGACGTGAACGCCGGCTACCGCTCATGACAGCTGGCCGCGCCGCAACGACGGCGCTGGCCGCCACCCTCACGGCGCTCGGCGCAGCAGCACTGCTCCCGGGCTGCAGCCCCAGTCGCGGTACCATCGGCGCGGTGCTCGGGCAGACGCCGGACCGGGAGCTCGTGCTGCGCGAAGTACCGCCCACGCTCGCGGCCGGCAAGGCCGGACTGCAGCCGGGCGACCAGCTGCTGCTGATCGACGGGCGCGACGTCCGGGAGCTCGACGATCGCGGCGTGCACCAGGCGCTGAGCGGCGAAGTGGGTGACCCGGTCAAGCTCACGTTGCTGCGTGAAGGCAGCGTGATCCGCGTGACTTTGAAGCGCACTCCGGCGACCAAAAAGAGGTAGTGTGCTTTCGTGGCCACGTCCGGCGAGCAGTACGACCTGTTCCTGATGCTGGCTGGCCCGCGCATCAGCGCCGCGCGAGCTGCCTTGCAGCTGGCAAGCCCCGAGCGCGAGGCGGGCCTGGCGGGCTCGCTCGTGCCGCTGGCGGTGGACGCGGCGCTGCTCGGCGTCGATGGGCTGAGGGAGCTGGCGCTCGCGATCGTCGAGGCTCAGGCATCTCCGCTTTCGCTCGAGCAAGCGCTCTTCGAGCTGGAGCACGCGACCCTCGAGCTCGCGCATGGCGACGCTTCGGGTGCGCGCGTGGACGAGACGCGGCTGCGCGACCTGGCGCGCCAGCTGGTGGCAGAGCGCGCCGCCCCCGCACCTCGCCCCGAAGCCCCTGCCCCCACCCCCAAAAAATCCTCCCCGCCTCCTCGCCTCCCTGTTGATTCCCCGTCCCTCGCCGACGACGCCGAGAGCATCTGGCAACCGACGCTGGCCGAGGACATGCTGGCGGCGTTCTTGGACGAATGCGCCGAGCGCACCGACTCGCTCTCCGAGCGTTTGATGCGGCTGGAGCACGCCACCGGCGATCGCGAGCTGATCGGCGAGATCTTCCGCGACCTGCACACGCTCAAGGGCTCGAGCGCCTTTGCGGGCCTGACCAAGATGAATCGCGTCGCCCACCAGGCCGAAGACCTGCTCGGTGCGCTGCGCGACGGTCGCCGGCAAGTCGATCGGCGGGTGATCGACGTCTTGCTCGAGGCGCTCGACACGCTGCGCGCCATCGTGACGCTCGCCCGCACCAGCCAGCCCATCACGCTGGACGTGCGTCCCCTCGTAGCGCGCCTCGCAGATCCCGCCGCCATTCCCGCTCCCGCTCCGGCCACTGCCACTGCTGCTGTCTCTCCCTCCGCTGCTGCCCCTGCCACTGCCGCCGCCGCCCCTCCGACCGCCCAGGGCACGCTGCGTATCGAATTCGAAAAAGTCGACCACCTGCTGAACCTGGTCGGCGAAGTCGTGCTGGCGCGCGGCCGGCTGAGCAGCGCTTCCGAGGTGCAAAGCACCATCCTGCGTGAGGTGGTGACGGTCCGTAAGCGCCTGGCCCAGGACGCGCACGGACTGAACGGCAGCGCCGTCGTGCTCGGCGACGCGCTCGAACGGCTGGAGCGCGTGCTGCGCGAAACCTTCGGCGAAGTGGAAATGGGCTTGGGTGGTCTGGGGCTTGCCGTGGGGCAGCTGCGCGACACGGTGATGAAGCTGCGCATGGTGCCGATCGCCC
>DATDEV010000117.1:0-2554 GCA_036522995.1 Polyangiaceae bacterium | reverse complement strand
GGCAGCGCGTTGGTCGCCGGCATCACGGCCGTCCGAATGACAAAGAGCAGCTCGTCCCGTCGGGAGGTCTGGAGGAGAAGCGTCGGTCTCGCCTTTTTCTCGCTCTTTCTGAGCGGACCACTTTCGCTGGGCCTCCTGTCGTTGCGGTGATTGAACCCCAGCGCTACCGAGTCTTCGGGTTCGCCGAAGCGCTTGGCGCCGCTGACGGCTTGAGCGAGGCAGCGGCGGCGGCGCTCGCGGGGGGCGAAGCGCTCGCAGCGGGTGACGTGCTTGCAGCGGGCGGAGCGACCGGCGCGGGCGCCGAGGAGACGCCTCCGAGCAGGGCGATTTGGCCCTGGCGCGCGTAGTCGGTGGCTTCGCCGAGCACTCGCGCGGCTTCCTGAGGTGCGTGGAAGCCCATGCTGTTCTCGGCGGCGATGAAGTCGAGGCGCCACTGAGACTTGCGCTGCATCAGGCGCGCCTTCTCGAGCGCTTCGGGCGCCACGCCGCTGGCCTTCGCCTTCACGATCGCCTCGATCAAGTCGACGATGGCCGCGCCGCCGCGCTGCATGAGCTCGTGGTTGCGCTGCTGAATCACGTCCACGCGGGCCTTCATCTCGGTTTCGGAGGCGCGATGACAGGTCTGGCAAGCGCGGTTCACGTTGAGCAGCGGGCTTCGCACCCAGTGATCGCTGACCTTGCTCGCGCCTTCGCGCATGTACGGCATGTGGCAATCCGAGCAGGAGACGCCGCTGCGAGCATGGATGCCCTGGTTCCATAGCTCGAATTCGGGATGCTGGGCCTTGAGCACCTGCGCTCCGGTTTCGGCGTGCGTGTAGTCCACGAACTGCTCGCCGTTCACGAACTTCGTCTCGTCCCAGAACGCCTCGATGTTGTCGGCGGTCAGGCCCTTGCCCCACGGAAATGTCAGCGGCATCTTGCTCGAGCAGTAGTACTCGACGTGGCACTGCCCGCAGACGAACGAGCGCATCTCGTTGCGGGTCGCGTCACGATTCGGATCGTACGGCTTGCTGCGCGAGCCCTCGCGCCATTGCTGGATGCTGGGCAGCGCCGGCACCGCAGCGTCGCCTGCGGCCAGCGCCTGAACGCCCAGGATGAAGCCAGGTCGGGTGACGCGCAGGCTCATGCTGCTCGGATCGTGGCAGTCGACGCAGCTCACCGGGTGCGCCCCACCCGTCTGTTGAAGCTTCGCGTGGGTCTCCTGATAGCTGAGCTTGTACGTCTCCGCGAAGCCCTTCATCGCGTCGCCGCCGCCCAGTTGTCGGTAGAGCGGCATGATCGACGCATGACAATGCAGGCACGAACCGGACTGAGGCTTGGTCAAGCGCTCGGTCTGCTCTTGATCCGCGAGCATGAAGGCGTGCCCGCGGCGATCGCGATAGTCGATGGCAAACGCGTAGCCGGCGAACATGCGCTTGAGCCAGGGATCGCGAGCGATCTTCTCTTCCGGGAGCGCTTCGCTGCCCTGGTGACCGCCGAAGCGAGTCTTGGTTGGAAGGGCGGTGCGCTGGTAGCCGTCGTACTGCGCCGGCCAATTCTTGCCCCACTTGGCTGGGTCGGTGTCGTTCTCGCCCACCTCGACCAGCCGCACGTAGGGCGTGCGCTGCTCCGCCTTGCGTTCGAAGATGTTGGTGAGCAGCGCGGTGAGGCCCGCCGCGGCCACGGCCACGACTGCGATCAAGCCCAAGTATCCGGCGCGCGTTCGCCAGAAGGGTACGGTGTCAGGTTGGGTCATGCTTGGATCTCAGTGCTGTGAACGTTCGGTGGTCGTGAGCGGTCCGCCGAGCCCGGCCTTCTCGCCATGCCCCACGCCAGCGTGGCAGTGAGTGCAGGGGAGTTGCTCCTGGGCCGTGGCAGAACCGGCCATTTGGTGGGCGATGTCGCCATGGCAGCGCAGGCAGTTGTCCTGCAAGATCGCGCGGCCTGCGGCCTGCACGGTGATGGGCTCGACGAAGGTCTGCGTGGTGAACTTCTCGCCGTGTCGCCAGCCGTTCTCGGCTTTGGCGAGGTACTTGGGGATGAAGGCGACAGGCAAGTGGCAGTCGACGCAGACGGCAACTCCGTGATGGCTCGACTTCTGCCAAGCGTCGTACTGCGACTGCATGATGTGGCAGTTCGCGCACGCCTTCGGATCCGTCTTGAGATAGGAGAGACCCTCCGCGTAGCGAAACGTGTACGCACCGATGCCTGCGGCGATCCCCAAACAGGTGGCAAGCACCAGCGGTAGCGCGCGCGCGGTGCCGGTCGACAGCGGTACTGGCGAGGCGCCGCGAGCGGCGCCATCCTTCTTCTCAATCTCGGTCACGCGCGCCGATTGTCACGAGGCGATGGCTCGTGCGTCAACGTCATTCACGACCAGCATTTGTATCGAGCGTCGATATAGTGCTTTAAACTCGACCGTCACCGCAAAGTCTCGCCGTTCGGTCAATGAGCCGGCAGGCCGCCCCGGCGCAGCAAAAGCCGAGCGCGCTCTCGTGATGTGAGCTCAACCGCCGTCAGCTACGCAGTACCGCGGAGCTGCGCGTGTGCGGGAGCTGCGCGTGTGCGGGAGCTG
>DATDEV010000116.1:0-2536 GCA_036522995.1 Polyangiaceae bacterium | reverse complement strand
TGGGGCAGCGGAAGCCGCGGGCGCAGCGGAAGCCGCGGGCGCGGCAGAGGCCGCCGGCGCGGCTGCAGCAGGGGCAGCCGCTGCGGCAGGCTTGGGTGGCGCGCCGGCCTGACCAGACGCCGCTAGTGGCAGCACCACGCTGGCCAGCACGGCCAGCAGACTGGGCACGAAAACCTGACGACGCGTCCTCATGGCGATTCCTCCGAGTCGTCCAACACTTCCCTCAGCTCGTCGTTCAAGTTCTGCTCCTCGCGTGCGCGCTCGCGCTGCAGGTTGCGCACCCGCACCCGCTGCTCTTCGCGCACCTCCCACGCTTGTTGCACGATGCCGACGTCGGCCCGCAGTACGATGTTCTTCACGCGGTCACGCACCAGCGCGAAATTCCTCATGGCGATCTCGCCCACGAGTAGGCGCGCCTGCTGGTCCAGCGAGTCCAGGTTCTGCGCGTAGGTTTCGAGTGCCGCAACCTCGGCGGCGATCTTGATGCGCAGCTGCTGCGCTTGCTCCAGCGCCTGCTTTTCGAGCTTGCTGCGCATGGCTTCGAGCCTCTGCTCGTCGATGTCGATGCGACCGAGTAGCGGCTGGATGCTCTTGGAGTACTGACTCGCGTCACGCGAGTCCTGGCCCGAGCCCGCCAGCGCCACTTCGCGCGCGAAGGCTTCGCGGAAGCGCTTACGCACGTCGTCATCGTCGACATAGCGTTGATCGCCGAAGCCGATCTGCGCGCGACCGTTGTCCATGGCGTCGCGGTAGTCCTCGATGCGCTTGTTGTAGGTGACCAGGTCGCGTTCGTTGGCCTCGATCTCGAGCTTGAAACGCTCTCGGCTGTTGGCATCCGCCGATACGCCGTATTGATCGGCGTCTTTCAGCACGCGCTTCAGGCCGTTGATCATCGCGGCCAGCTTGTCGGCCTCCACGGTCAAGCTCTGCAGCACCTGCGAGACCTTGTTCCACTGCCGATCGCCCACGTCCTCACGACGCAGGAAGTCACCATCGGTGACCGGCAGCCAGCCCAGCCGCTTCTGGAGCGAGCGCCGCTCGGCGCGGACGCGAGCGAGCTCGCCGCCGGCGCCACTGTCGGCAACGTCGTCCATACCTTCGGCCAAGGTGCCGCGCGCCCTGGCCAGCTTGTTGGTGAGCGAGATCTGATACTGCAGGCTGCTGCGAATCTCGGGGAAGGCCTTGACCCGCGTGGACACGGACAAGACCGATTCCAGCTTCACCGCCAGCTTGCGCGAACGCTTGAGCAAGTCACGCGAGCGCGTCACGTCGTCGATCATGCCGAAAACGTGGTCGTTCTCCGCCTGCTCGCGCGCCCACTCCAAGACCACCTTGGGCAATTTGGTCTCGGTGGCCATGGTGGCTTCGTCGGCCGTCAGCTTGTCGTAGTAGACGGCGGGGTCGCTGGTCGAAGCCAGGAAGTCGTCGACGCTCTTGCGAATGGGGTCGAAGTGGTCGCGAACGTTGCGATATAGGTTGAGAGCGCTCTGAAAGTCGCCCGAGCGCAGCATCAGATCCGCGCGCAGTAGTTGGCCGTCGGCCAGCTCCAGGTTGTTCGGGTCGGTGATGGTGAGCACCTCGAGCGCGCGCTGGGCGCGTGAGTAGTCGCCCAGACGCACGAACACCCACGCCAGCTCGTACAACGTCGTCGAGAACTCGGGTGAGCTCCGACCGACGTGGCTGTACGCTTCGACGGCGTCCAGGTAGTTCTTGGTCTCGTAGAAGAGGCGGCCGATGGCCATCCAGGCCAGGTCGACGACGTGCTCTTGCGCCGGCGTGGCCGCCGGGATGCGGGTCACCTTGCGAAATTGCTCGATGGCCTGAACGAAGCGGGCGTCCGGCGGAGGTGCGGGAGCAGGAGCTCCAGCGGAGGCAGCCGGAGCCGGGGCCGGAGCAGCAGTTCCTGGCGCGGGCGCGGCGCTGGGCGTTGCCGCTAGCGCCTCCTTCAGTAGCACCACGCCGAGCAAGTACTGGGCTTGGGGCGTGTAAGGAGAGTCGGCATGGACCTGATTCACGGCGCTCTTGGACGCCGCGTAGTCCTTCTTGGCGTAGAGCACCTTGGCGCGCGCGTAGGCCAGCGAGCCGTTGCGATCGGTCACCGGCAGACGGTGTAGACGCTCGAAGACGTAGTCGAGCCCCTGTAGATCGTCGGTTCGGAGCGCGATGTCGACCAGCCGACTGAGTGCCCGGCCGAGATAGGCCGCGTAAGCGGGCTGCGTGCCCTTATCGAGGATCTCCCGGTAATGTAGGCGCGCAGACAGGTACTGCTTCGTCGACATATAGGCCTCGCCAATCAGCAGCGAGGCGTCGGCGTAGGCCGCCTCGGGCGCTTTACCCTGGCGGTTGAGCTCGAGCACCTTGCTCAGCGTCTCGATGGCGCGGTCGTAGTCCTTGTTGCGCAGCAGCATGTCGCCGGCGGCCACCCGTTCGGCGGGCGTCGGCGGCTTGACCGCAAGCTTGGAATCCGGCGGCGGGCTCGTCATGCCCGCCTCCACTCCCTGAACGACGGTCGTCGCGCGACCCTGCGCCTCGTCAG
>DATDEV010000115.1:0-4728 GCA_036522995.1 Polyangiaceae bacterium | reverse complement strand
CGGACTGCGTAGTCGCCGTACACGCCGTGCCGAGTCGGCAAGTACACGGCGCGCGGCGCGAGCTCGTAGGCGCGCGTGAGCGACATGCCCGAACGTACGCCCAGGGCGCGCACCTCGTAGCTGGCCGAGGTGACGACACCGCGCTGTCCCGGCAGGCCGCCGACCACCACCGGTTTGCCCTCCAGGCGCGGGTCGAGCAGCCGTTCGACTGAAACGAAGAACGTGTCGAGATCGAGGCAGCACAGGCGGGGCGCAGCGAGGGTCATGGGGCCGCGCGGGCAAGCGTATACTGAAACTATGTTCAGTCGCCGGCGTGGTGGTAACTCCAGCGCGGGCGCGGGATTTTCGAGCGGCCGGCGTTGCGGCCCGGCGGGCGGGGCTCTAGGGCTTCTCCCCATGGCAAAAACCATCATCGTGGCCGGCTTCGGTCCCGGCATTTCGGCAGCAGTGGCGGAGAAGTTCGGGGCAGAGGGGTATGCAGTGGCGCTGGTAGCTCGTAAGGCCGAGCGCCTCGCGGTCGGCGTCAAGGCACTGCAAGCCAAGGGCATCAAGGCCGCGAGCTTCGTCGCCGATCTGGGCGACCCGCAGGCGGTCACGGCGCTGGTGGCCAAGGTCCGGCAAGAGCTCGGGCCCGTCGGCGTGCTGCACTGGAACGCCTACGGCAACGGCGCTGGCGATTTGCTCAAGGCAAGCCCTGCCGACTTGCACGCCGTGCTCGACGTGGCCGTGACTGGACTGCTGAGCGCGGTGCAGGCGGCTCTGCCTGATTTGCGAGCGGCGAAGGGCGCCGTTTTGGTCACCAACGGCGGCCTGGCGCTGATCGATGCGCAGATTGATGCGCGCGCCGTGACTTGGGGCGTGTCAGGCCTGGCCGTGGCCAACGCGGCCAAGCAGAAGGTCGTCGGCATCCTCTCGGAGCAGCTCAAGCCCGACGGCATCTACGTCGGCCAGGTGATGGTGCTCGGCACCGTCCGGGGCACGCCGTTCGACCAGGGCAATGCCAACCTCGAAGGCTCAGCGGTGGCCGACAAGTTCTGGGAGCTCTACCAGGCGCGCACCACCGTCTACGCCTCCGCAGCCGGCAGCTGAGCGCTTAGCTCGGGTCAACTTCGCCGGCAGCGGGGGCGCTGGGCGCGGGCTGCGGTGCGCCCAGCGTGGGCCGGGCTGCGCGTGGCCGGGTCTCGAGATGGATGGTCTGGGTCGGGAACGCGAAGGCGGAGCCAGCGTCCTCGACCACCTTCATGAATGCGAGCAGCACCTGCTGGCGGATGGTGGTGAACTCGAGAAAGTCTTTGGTCGAGAACCAGCAGGTGACCTCGACGTTGAGCGAGGAGGTCGCAAATTCGGTGAAGCGCACCGAGATGTCCTGCGGCCAGATCTTCGGGTGCTTCACCAGCACGTCCTCCAGGTCGGCCAGCACCTTGCTCACCTGCTCGGCGCTGGTGCCGTACACCAGGCCCAGGTTGCAATGCAGCCGCAGGCGGTCGCGCTCCGCGAGCGTCTCGAGGCGCATGTCGGCCAGCTTGCCGTTGGGAATCGAAACTACGGTGCGGTCCGGAGTGCGGATGCGGGTCGAGCGCAAGCCCAGTCGCTCCACGCTGCCGAGCACGCCGTCGACGCGCACCATGTCGCCCTCGCGGAAGGGCTGGTCGATGCCGAGCGAGAACGCGCCGAATAGGTTCTCGACCGTCTTCTGCGATGCCAGCGCGATCGCCAGGCCTCCGATGCCCAGGCCGGCGATCAAGCTGCTGACCTGGTAGTCGAGCGCGGACAGCACCAGCAGCACGGCGACGACCGATACCACCGCCTTGCCGACGCGGCGCGCCAGCGGGATCAGGGCGCGTGAGCTGGGGTGGGCCAGGCTCCACTCCGAGTCCCAGGCCAGCTCGGCCATCACGTCCATCAAGCGCCAGAACGCCCACACCAGATTGGCCAGGAACAGACCGCGCAGGCCCTGGCGGACGAACTGCTCGGCGGGCTCGAACAGCAGCAGCCAGGGCAGCGCCACGCGCAGGTAGGCTATGGAAAGCATCAGCGCGAGCGGACCGCGGCTGCGAGCGATCAGCCGGTCGTCCCAGGTGGCTTCGGTGTGCTTGGCGGCGCGCGCAAGCACGCGCCGCACCGCCATGCCGGTGAGGATGCCGAGCAGCGCGCTGCCAAGCACGAACAGCAAGAGCCCCAGCCATTGCCACCACATCAGATCGCGCGGGCCCACGCGCAGCAGTGGCGCGGGCAGGCGCTCGAGCAGCCAGCGGTCGGGCAAGCCGTCGTACCAGGCGTCGATGTGCGCAATGGTCGACGCCGAAAAGATCCAGCCCGCGCCGTCGGCGCGGCGCATCAGCCGTACGGGAACGTCGGCCTTGTGCTCGGCCGGGACGCTGCCGACCTGCTCGTAGCGCGGCGGTAGGCCGTCTGCGAGCGCGCCGTCTTCGCGCTCGGAGAGCTTATCGAGATCGATCCAGACGTAGCGATTGAGCACGGCGCTCAGGCGCTTGGCGAGCTGTGCTCGCTCGCCTTCCCGTGACGCCGGCACGTCCAGCAGTGCGCCCGCTTCCTGGAATCGACCTTTTCGGCTCAGCTCGAGGTACTGCTGCACTGCGCCGCGCGGCGAGCCAGGCGGCGCGGGCTCGGACGGCTCCTCGACCGGCTTGGGTGGCGGCGCGGGCTGCCCCGAGGAAGTCGCTTTGGCGATGCCCAACTTCGATGGCTGCTGCGCCAGGGCCGGAATGACCCACAGCACGCCGAGCGTGCCGAGCGCGAGCGCGAAACACCATTTTCGAAGGCCAGCCAGCCAACTGGACATGGCCTGGCTGTTACCTTAGGCCGGCATGCCGCACAACATCGAGCTCATCACCACGCTCGCTGGCGCGCTCGGAGTGGCGCTACTGCTCGGGCTCGTCACCGAAAAGCTGCGGCTCTCGCCGCTCGTGGGCTACCTGTTTGCGGGCGTGCTGGTGGGCCCGTTCACGCCGGGCTTCGTCGCCAACGCAGGCCTGGCCGAGCAGCTGTCGGAGTTCGGAGTGGTGCTGCTCATGTTCGGCGTTGGGCTGCACTTTCACGTTGGGGATCTGCTGAAGGTGTGGCGGGTGGCGCTGCCGGGTGCCCTGGCACAGATCGCTGTCGCGACCGGCCTCGGCATGCTCGCCACGCAGGCCTTCGGCTGGAGCCAGGGCGCCGGCATAGTGTTCGGTCTCGCGGTGTCGGTCGCCAGCACCGTGGTCTTGATCCGCGTGCTGTCGGATAACGACGCGCTGCAAACGTCGTCGGGGCACGTGGCCATCGGCTGGCTGGTGATCGAAGACATCTTCACGGTGCTGGCGCTGGTGGTGCTGCCGGCAGCCGCCGTGGGGCTGGGCGGCGTGGGCGTTCGAGGCGACCTGCTGAGCGCCATCGGCGGCGCGGTGCTGCGCATCGGGCTGCTGGTAGCGCTGCTGTTCGGGGTTGGAGGCCCGCTCATCCCGCGTCTGCTCAGTTACGTGGCGCAGACGCGCTCGCGCGAGCTGTTCACGCTGTCGATCCTGGTCGTGGCGCTCGGTATCGCGGTGACGTCGGCGCTGGTGTTCGGCGTGTCGCTGGCGCTGGGTGCCTTCTTGGCGGGCATGATCGTGAGCCGCTCGCAGCTGAGCGCGCGCGCTGCCTCCGAGGCCCTGCCGATGCGCGACGCCTTTGCTGTCTTGTTCTTCGTCTCGGTCGGCATGCTCGTCGATCCGAGCCAGCTCGCAGGCAACGCCAAGCTCATCGCGACCACGGTGGCGGTGGTGCTGCTGGGCAAGGCGCTAGTGGCGTTCGCGGTCGTGCGGCTGCTGGGTCACCCGGTGCGGACGGCGGTGTCGGTGGCGCTCGCGCTGGCCCAGATCGGCGAGTTTTCGTTCATTCTGGCCGCGCAGGGGCGCGAGCTCGGCATCCTGCCGGCCGCTGCCACGCAGGTGCTGGTGGTGACGGCCATCGTCACCATCACGCTCAATCCGCTGCTGTTTCGCCTGGTCGAGCCTTTGACGCGGCGGCTGAGCAAGCAGGCAGCTCGAGGTGAGGGCGAGGCTCATCCGAGCCCGGAGCTTGGCGCCGAGCAGCGGGCGATCGTGATCGGCTATGGCCCGGTCGGAGAAACGGTCGTGCGGCTGCTGCGTGAACAGGAGATCGACGTCACCGTCATCGAGCTCAACCTGGACACGGTGCGCCGCGTGCAGGCGATGGGTATACGCGCCGTCAACGGAGACGCCGCTCAGCTCGGTATTCTGGAGGCGGCGGGAGTGGCGCAGGTGCGAAGCTTGATCTTCTCGGCCTCGGGCAGCCCGCCAGAGGCCGTGATCGGCGCCGCGCGCGAGCTGAACCCGGACTTGCGCATCCTCGCGCGCACGAGTTACGTGCGCGAGGCTGCTGGCGTGCGGCGGGCAGGGGCTGACATCGTCGTGTCGGGCGAAGCCGAGGTCGCGTTGGCCATGGCCGAGCACCTGCTGGTCGAGCTCGGTGCGACTCCAGAGCAGCTCGATCGCGCGCGCGAGCGGGCCCGACACGAGCTCAGGGCGTAGCTGGTACGTGGCTTGCTTCGAGCCGAGTCATGACCACAGTTCAACGAATCGTGCCGTGTTTGTGGTTCGACGGGCAGGCCGAACAGGCTGCTCGCTTCTACGTCTCGGTGTTCGAATCCGATTCGCGCATCCTGCGCGTGAGTCATTTCACCGAGGAGGGTACGGAGATCCACGGTCAGCCGGCGGGCAGCGTGATGAC
>DATDEV010000114.1:0-2106 GCA_036522995.1 Polyangiaceae bacterium | reverse complement strand
GTAGTCATTTGCTCGTGGGGTGGCGGGCCCCTTGGCCGAGCGCCGGAGGCGGCGGCCCGGTGTAGGTCGGCGGATGGAGGAGGTGTTAAGAAGCCGCGCATGGCGACGCGGCTGTTTCCAGCAGGCTCGGACGACGTCATCTACGTCGTGGATCTCTCGAGCTACGTGCTTCGAGCCTATCACGCCGTCGCGCCACTCTTGAGCCCGAAGGGCGAGCCGACCGGTGCGGTGCACGGCATGGTGAACATGTTCGAGCTCATGCTGCGCGAGCAGCGCCCGCAACTCTTGGCAGTAGCACTGGACGCGGGCCGCGCGACCTTCCGCCGCGACATCTACCCTGAATACAAAGCCAACCGGCCGCCGTCGCCCGACGACCTCCGCAGCCAAATCCAGAGGTGCGAGCAAATCGTCAACGGCTTCCACGCCGCGGTCTACAAGCGCGAGGGCGTGGAGGCCGACGACCTGATCGCGACGGTGGTGCGCCGCGCGCGCCAGCAGTCGCTCAAGGTCGTGATCCTGGCCGCCGACAAGGACTTGATGCAGCTCGTCGGTGACGACGTGATGCTGTGGGACACCATGCGTAGCCGGGTGATCGGCGTGCCGGAAGTGGAAGAGCGCTTCGGCGTGCGCGTCGATCAGCTGGGGGATCTGCTCGCCCTGATGGGCGACTCCTCCGACAACATTCCCGGCGTGCCTTCGGTGGGCCCCAAGACCGCCATGGAGCTGCTCAAGGCCTACGGCACGCTCAGCGGCATTTACGACAACCTGGATAAGATCTCCAAGAAGGGCCTGCTGCAGAAGCTGACCGAGCATCGCGAGCAAGCCTTCTTGAGCCAGCGCTTGGTCGCGCTCAAGGACGACTGCGACATCGAGGTCAGCCGCGAGACGCTGACCTACCGCGGCCGCGACGTCGAGAAGCTGAAAGTCCTTTATGGCGAGCTCGGCTTCACGCGCCAGCTCGGACTGCTGGTGGAAGGCGTGCCGGCCAAGCCGCAGCCCGCGCCGGCGCCCAGCGGCGTCAGCGGCTCGCTTGCTGCCGCTGCCGCCGAAATGACGCAGCTGGGCTTGTTCGCCGGCGCCAGCCGCCCGCCCGCCGCCCAGCCCTCACCTGTTGCCGCTACCGCTGGCGCCGCGCCCGCGCCGCTGAGCACGAGCGCGGCCACGGTCCCAGGCGTCGACTACGGCACGCTACTATCCCTCGCAGAGCTGACGGCGTTCGCGACCGAGCTGGCCGGGCAGGCCGAGGTCGGCATCGAGATCGCCACCACGTTCGACAGCCCCACGCGCAGCGCCTTGATCGGCTTCGCGCTGGCCAGCAAGCAGGGCCGCGCCCGCTACATCCCCCTCGGCCACCGCTACGTGGGCGTGCCCAAACAACCGACGCCGGCCGAGCTCGCTCAAGCGCTGGCGCCGCTGTTCGCCGGCCAGGGACAGAGGCCGAGCTTTGCGGCGCATGACTTGAAGCGCTGCGCGATCGCGCTGGCGCGCGTGGGCCTGACGCTCGAGCATTTCGGCTCCGACAACCAGCTGGCCAGCTACCTGCTGGATCCCGAGACCCGCCACGATCGCGTTTCACTCGCCCAGCGTGAGCTGGGGCTGGTGACCGGGCCGCTCGAAGAGCTCGGCAAGCCCGCGCGCGGCAAGCGCATTCCGCTCGACGAGCTGCCGATCGAATCGATCGCGGCCTGGGCCTGTGAAAGCTCGGATTTCGCGCTGCAGCTCGGCGGCAGGCTGAGCGAAAAGCTCGAAGGCCACGGCCTGAACAAGCTGTACAGTGAGCTGGAATTGCCGCTGGCTCAGGAGCTAGCCGAGCTCGAGCTGAACGGCGTGCTGATCGACGAGCGCGTGCTCGGCGAGCTGGGCCAGCAGTGCGACGCCGAGATCAACCGCCTGGAACAGGAAGCGCAGCGCGTAGCCGGCCGCCAGTTCAACCCCAACTCGCCGCGCCAGCTCGAGACGCTGCTTTTCGACGAGCTCGGGCTCAAGCCGCTCAGGCGCACCAAGACCTCGCGCTCGACCGACGCCGACACGCTCGAGTCGCTCAGCGACAAACACGAATTGCCGCGCGTGATCCTGGAGCTACGCCAGATCTCCAAGCTCAAGGGC
>DATDEV010000113.1:0-7705 GCA_036522995.1 Polyangiaceae bacterium | reverse complement strand
CGCCAGTCAGCGGGGCGCCGTCGCGACTGCGCCGCGGCAGCAGCGGGCCGCCACCGCCGTAAGGCAACGCCACCGCCAGCACCGTCTGCACGGGCTCGAACAGGGCAGCGGGCGAGCAGCGGTCGAGCTCCCCTCGCATGTAGTGCATCTCTCCCTCCAGGCCCTCGCTCAGCCAGCTCCGTAGCCTCTCGGCCGCCGGTTCGGAGCGGTCTGCCGCAGAAAAGCCTAGGCGCACGAAGCCGAGCTCGAAGGCGGCTGCGGCGATGCGCGCCTCGAGCGAATCGGCTGGGAGTACGAGGGCAGAGGGCATGCTCAGAAAGCTTCGATGTTACTGCTTTGCGCAGCTCCGGGAGAGGCTCCGGGAATAACGCTGCGAGGTTCTTGGTAACAGGCGCCGAAACTTTGTGGTAACCGGCGTCTTCTCGTGGCGTTTGGGGCCCGACCCCAAACGCGTCGTCGGGCGGGCCCGGCTCCCTTTCGAGGACCTGAACGAGGTCGAGGCTGTACGTGATCGAAATCCAAGAGCTCTATAAGTACTATGGCGATCAGCGGGCCGTCGGGCCACTGACCGCCAACATCGAGCGCGGCGAAATCATCGGTCTTTTGGGGCTCAACGGCGCCGGCAAGACCACGACGCTGCGCGTTCTGGCCTGCGACTTGTTGCCGACCAGCGGCTCGGTCCGGGTGGCCGGCATCGACGTGGTCGAGCGGCCCGACGAGGTCAAGAGCAAGGTCGGCTACCTGCCGGACCAACCGCCGCTCTACGACGACATGACGGTCAGCGAATACCTGAGCTTTGCCGCGCAGCTGCGCAAAGTGCCGCGCGCGCAGCTCGGCAAATTGGTCAATGAGGCCGTCGAGCTCACCGAGCTCGGCGATGTCTCCAAGAAGGTGATCGGCGCGTTGTCACACGGCTACAAGCAGCGCGTCGGCATCGCCCAGGCCATCGTGCACGCGCCCGACTTCGTGGTGCTGGACGAGCCGATCAGCGGTCTGGACCCCGTGCAGATCGTGGAGATGCGCGAGCTCGTCAAGAACCTGAAGGGCGAGCACACCGTGGTGCTTTCGAGTCACATTCTGTCCGAGATCAGCGAGACCTGCGATCGCATCATGGTCATCAACGAGGGCAAAATCGAGTGGTCGGGTACCGAGCGCGAGCTATCGGTGGCGCTGCGCCAAGGCTCACGCATCGCGATTACGGTGCGGGTCAGCGGCGCCAGCGAGGAAGCTGCTGCCGCACGCGCCAGCGAGATCGCTCGCGGCGTGCCTAGCGTGACCTCGGTCGACGCGGCGCGCCTGACCGAGGTCGGCGACGGCCTCGCCAGCATCAGCGTGCGCGCCGAGCGCGATGTGCGTGACGAGCTGTGCCGTGCCTTGGTGCAGGCCAATATCGGCGTGCTCGGGCTGGGCCGCGAGCAAGAGCTGGAGAGCATGTTCCTGGAGCTGCTCGGCGAGGGCGAGGGCACCGCTGCTCCACGGCGCAAGAAGAAGCGTCGCAAGGAAGGCGAGGGCGACGCCCCCGCACCCGTCGCTGCTCCGCCGGAAGGAGGCGGCTCGTGAGTCCGGCACTACTGATCGCGCGGCGCGAGCTCGGCTCGTACCTGCGCTCCTGGCTGGGCCCGGCGATCGTGAGCGGCGCGCTCCTGATCGAGGGCATCCTGTTTTACTGGATCGGCCTGGGGCAAAAGCTGCTCAGCGCCGAGGTCCTGCAGCAGTTCTTCTACAATACCAGCGGCGTCACCATGGTGGCCGCGCTGTTCCTATCGATGCGTCTGCTGGCCGAAGAACGCCAGACGGGCACGCTGGTGCTGCTCAATACCTCGCCGGTCTCCGACCGCGACATCGTACTGGGGAAGTTCCTGGGCGCGTTCGCGGTGCTGGCCGCTACCACGCTGCTCTCGGCCTACATGCCCGCGTGGATCTTCGTCCACGGCAAGGTGGCGTTCGGTCACATGGTCGTCGGCTACCTGGGCCTGCTCTTGCTGGGCGCAGCAGTGACGTCGATCGGGCTATTCGGCTCGGCGCTAGCGCGCTCGCAGGTCGTGGCCGTGATCGTCGGTGGTGCGCTACTGGCCGTGATGATCCTGCTGTGGCTGGTGGCCAAAGCTTCTGAGCCGCCGCTGAACGAATACCTTTCGCGCCTGGCGCTTCACCACGAAAACTTCCGCCCCTTCATGCAAGGCATCCTCGAGCCGACTCGCGTCGTCTTCTATCTGATCGTCACGTATGGCTTTCTGTTCGCTTCGACCAAGGTGCTCGAAGCGCGGAGGTGGCGATGAGCGCGGAGCAGAAGACGGGCGCGCCGACTCCGGCTCGCGCGAGCTTGTCGGCGCTCTCGGCCGGCACGGGCGCACCGGGCTGGTTGTTCCCGGTTTACCTGGGCGGGCTCGGCCTGGTGTTCATGGGCGAGCGCGTGCTCTCGGGCCTGGAAAAGGGCTCCGGCGTCGTCACCGCCCTGGGCCTCGCGGGCATGATCCTGGCCACCGGCCTGCGTTTCTCGCCGAAGTTTCGCGCCCAGGGTGAGCGCGGCGCGATCGAGCGCCTGCTGGCGATCCTGTCGGTGGTGGGGCTCGTGGCGCTGGCCTTCTATTACGTCACGACCGACGGCGGCGCCGAGCGCTTCGGGCTGGCCAAGCTCGCGAGCGAGAAACGCGATCACGCCATCGAGCTGCTGCGCGTGTTCTGGGTGTCGCTGCTGACCCTGGCGGTGCTGCCGCAGATCTTCGCCGAGACCGCGCTGCGCCCGATGCGCCGCGCCGAACGCCCCGAGGCTCGCCGGGTCAAGGCGGCGGCCATCGCCGGCGGCGCGCTGGCCATGGTGATCGTCTATGGCTCGCTCCTGGTCTACGCCTCGAGCGGCATCGAAAAGAAGTGGGACTACAGCTACTTCAAGACTTCGCGCCCTGGCGAGTCGACCAAAAAGATCGCCGCCGGGCTCACCGAGTCGATGCGTGTGGTGGCCTTTTTCCCCGACGTGAACGAGGTGCGGGCCGAGGTCGAGAGCTACCTCAAGGACCTCGCGGCCAGCAGCCCGAAGCTCAAGGTGGAGGTCCGCGACCGGCTGCTGGTACCCAAGCTCGCCAAAGAGCTGCGTGCCACCCAAGACGGCGTGGTGATCCTGTCCAAGGGCAGCGCGACCTTCACCCTGAATCTCGGCACCGAGATGGAACAGGCGCGCGCCAAGCTCAAGACGCTGGACCGCGATTTTCAGGAGCAGCTGATCAAGGCCGTGCGCTCGCGCAAGACCGTGTACTTCACGGTCGGCCACGGCGAGCTCAACGACGCGCCGAAGGGCGATGCCGAGAAGGACGGCCGCACCGCCAACCTGGCCAAAACGCTGCTTCAGAAGCAGAACGTCACCGTCAAGGAGCTGGGCCTGGGTCAGGGACTCGGCAGCACGGTGCCGGTCGATGCCGATGCGGTCGTGGTGCTCGGACCGACCGAAGGCTTTTCGCCACCGGAGCTCGACTCGCTCAAGCGCTTCGTTGACGCTGGCGGACACCTGCTGCTGGCGCTCGATCCCGAGAGCTCGTCGTCGCTGAACCTCGTGGGTGTGCAGCCCACGTCCGAAGCCGGCGAGAACGCCATGGCTGCTACCAGCGCGACGCCGCCAGCAGCCGAGAAGGCGCCCAAGCCGGCGCCGTCGGGGTCTGCTGCCGCCAAGCCACCGGCGCTGCCCAAGACTCCTGCACCGCCGCACCTGGCGCAGCTGGCCGAGCTGGTGGGGCTCACGCTGTCACCCGACCTGCTGGCGAGTGAGACCAATCACATTCGCGTGCGCGCCAACGACTCGGACCGGATTCGCCTGCAGACCAGCAGCTTTTCGTCGCACGCCTCGGTGTCGACGTTGAGCCGCAGCGCGCCACGCGCGGCGGTCGTGTTCTTCGGCTCCGGCAGCCTCGACAAGCAGCAGAGCGCGCAGGGCAAGGTCGATTTCGCGGTGCGTTCGGCCAGCAGCAGCTTCGGCGATATCAACAAGAACTTCCGGCTCGACAAGGACCTCGAAAAGTCCGCCGTCTTCAACATGGCGGCGGCGGTAACGCGCCCGGTGGCTGGTGCGGAAGCGCCCAAAGCCGAGGACAAGGACAAGAACAAGAAGCCCGAGGTGAAGGAGATGCGCGCGTTCGTCACCGCAGACGTCGACGCCTTCAGCGACCTGGTGCTGAGCAACGTCATCTACAATCAGGTGCTGTTCGTGGACGCGATGCGCTGGTTGGTCGGCGAGGAGAGCTGGTCCGGCCAGGTGAACAACGAAGAAGACATCCGCATCGAGCACACCAAGCAGCAGGATCTGGCCTGGTTTTACGCCACCATCTTCGGTGTGCCGGGACTGGTCTTGGGCGGCGGGCTGCTGCTCCGGCGTCGCGCGCTCAAAGGAGGTGGCAAGTGAAACCGCTGATCGTTCACGGAGCGCTGCTGCTGGCTTCGGCCGGCCTGGCTTACTCGGTGTGGAACCGCGACGAGCCGGTAGCCGAGAAGCAGCAGGCCATGGTCGACGTGTGGGGCGGTAGCCAGGCCTCGTTCACCCGTCTGTCGTTCGAGGGCAAGACCCGCAAGGTCAGGCTCGAGGGCCAAAAGGACGCCCTCGGCTACTACTACGTGACCACGGTCGACAAGGAAGACGCGGCACAGGCAGCTGATCCACACGCGGGCCTGCCGGGTCACGAGGACCAGGCCGGCAAGGCACCGCTCAAGCCGCCCGAGGCCAAGACGACCAAGAAGGAGACGCTGCGCTTCGTCTCGGTCAAAGCCGGCGAGACGCTGGTCAAGTCCCTCACGCCTCTCAAGGCACTGCGCGCCGTGGGCAAGGTCGAGGTCACTCGCAACGAGGAATTCGGCCTCGACAAGCCCGACGGTACGCTGAAGGTCACCATCGACGGCAAGGAGCACGTGCTGCTCATCGGCGGCACCACCCCTGGCGGCAGCGAGCGGTACGCGCGCTACCAGAACACCGGTGAGGTGTTCGCCATCAGCGGTGACATTGCGCAAAGCCTGATGTCCGGCGATTCGCGGCTGCCCGAGCGCGAGCTGCACGGCTTCAAGAACGAAGAGGTGCTCAAGGTGCGGGTCCAGAAGGGCAGCAAGTCCCGCGAGCTCGTGCGCTTGAAGGAAAAGAACGAGGGCTGGGCCGACGTCGCCAATCCGACCAAGCTGGATGAGACGGCCGGAAATTGGATGAGTAAGCTCGGTCGGCTGCGCGGCAGCGACTTCGTCGAAAAGCCCGCGAGCCCGCTCAAGCCCGAAGACGCGGTCGTGCGCGTCGAATACCTCGACGGCGGCAGGTCACTGGGTTTCATCGAGCTCTACAAGCTGCCGGGCGACGCCGGTAAGAACGATTTCTTGGCGCGCACCGAGTGGGGACGCTGGTACGTGAAGGTACCCACTGCCGCCTCGGAGCAGGTGGAGCAGGACCTCGGCTCGGTGCTCAAGTAAGCGCGGCGCGGCTGGCTGAAGTTTCGTGAGCGCCGGCCGTCGATCCGGTCGTGCTCCGCTTGCTTCGCTACCTGTGCCTCGGATTCTTCGTGCTGCTGGGGGCTTCGGCCAACGCCAGCGTGCAGTCTTGCAATTCGCGCTGCCAAACGGCGCAGACCGACTGCGCCCTACGTTGTGACGGCAACATCCCTTGCATCAATCAATGTCAGGCATCCGCCGACAATTGCGCCGATGCCTGTTTGAAGCACTAACGCGCCGTCCCAATCGCGAGCGGCCCAAGACCGGGCTCGAGCCGCTATTGCGGCCCCTTCGGGCCACGCGCCGTACCGCCCTCTTTGAGCTTCATGTTGCCGAAGGGCTCCACCATCGGCAGCTTGTCCCAGAAGGCGTGGTAGGCGGCGACTAGCTCTTTGAGCTTTTCCGGCTGCTCCTTGGCGATGTCCTTTTCCTCGCCGGGGTCGTGGCCGAGGTCGAAGAGCTGGAACTTTTCGCGCGGCCCTCCAAACCAGATGAGCTTGTAGTCTTTCTGGATGACGGCGCGCCGCGGCGGGTTGTGACTGTCCTCGCTCAGCTCCAGGTAGATGGGCTCGCGATTGCGCGGCGGCTCGCGGCCGCTAGCTTCGGCGAGCAAGCTCTTGCCCTGCAGGTTCGACGGTTCGGCGCGACCGAGCATGTCGAGGAAGGTCGACGGTAAGTCGATGTGCGAGCGGCGCTCGGCGACGCGCTGGGCCTTGATACCGGGTCCACAGATCAGCAGCGGCACCCGCGTCAGCACCTCCCACAGCTCGAACGCGTGTTTGTACATGCCGTGCTCGCCGAAAGCCTCGCCGTGATCGGCCGAGATCACCACGTAGGTGTCCTTACCGAAGGGCTGCTCCGCCACGAAATCCAGCAGCTTTTTCAGCCACAAGTCCGTGTAAAACACTTCTTGGTCGTAGCGATCGCGAGCCTTGTTGCCGAGCTTGGGGGCTTCCTCGTGCCGGTTGTACTGATCGTGCGGATCCATGTAGTGGGCCCAGGCGAAGAACTGCTTGTTCTTCAGCTCGGGCTTGCCCAAAAGCTCGATGCCCAGCGCCGTCATCTTGTCGCTGGTGACGTGGTTGTCAGTCTCGGCATCGAAGGTGATGCCCGGCACGGTGCGCCACTCGTCGAAGCCTTGCTCGAGCCCCTTGGCGCGCGCGAAGTACAGGTGGCCAAACCAGGCCAGCGTGGCGATGCCGTCCTTCTGCAGCGACTCGGCCAAGAAGTCGTTGGCCTGCCCGTAGCTCGCGAAGAAAAAGCCGCTGCGGTAGAGCGTGCTCGGGTATTGGCCGCTCAGAAAGGCGGCCACGCTCTTGGCGGTGTAGCTCGAGACGGAGTAGGCGTTGGAGTAGTTCGTGCACTTCTCGGCGAGCGCCGTGAGGTTGGGAGCGATGGCGCGCGGGTAGCCGTTCCAGGGCATGTCGGCGCGCAGGCTGTCGATGGTGACGAACAGCACGTTGCGCGGCCGAGCCGGCTCGAGCGGCGGCGCGCTGACGGCGGGCGGCAGCGCCGCCGAGGCGCCGAGCGGCGTGGAGGCCCCGCTCGGGGCGGGCGAAGGTGCAGGTTCGCTCTTGGAGCAGCCGGCGGAGCACAGGCTGGTCAGCAGCAGGACGGGGACTGAGAAGCGCATCGGGAACGCCTTTTACTCCTTGAATCTCCCGCTCCAAACGATCGAGCTCACTTTCGAGATTCCCAGCAGCACCGTGGTAGCAGCGCGGCGAGCCAGCCGAAGCGGATCATGCGCTGACTTGCGGGTTGGAGCTGCTGCGCGAGCTGGCGGCGGGAGGCTGGCTCGGTCGAGCTTCCCAGGCGCTCGCCCGTGCCGGTAGCGCGTCTTCAGTGGCTGGCGTGACGGCGTCGTCAGCGACGCGGAGGAGCTTGAAACCGAGCCAAAAGACCCAGGCCACGCTCAGTGCGGGCAGCACCAGTGACAGGGCGATAGGCTTGCCCCCGGCGTGCACCCCGAGCCCGATGATCACCGTGGCGATCACCGCGATGGCTGCGCCGATGATCAGCAAGTGGCGGCCCACGCTTCGCGCTTCGTTCGCATCCAGCGGGGCCAGGGGACGCTCGGGTCGCTGGAGGCGATGGCGCACCCCAATCAGAATGCCAAGCCCGGTGATGCCCGCTGTCATGAACCAATGCAGCGGCGCAGCAGGACTGCCCAGAATGGGAAGGAGGCCGATGCAAGTCACGGCGGCTGCCGCCATGGGCAGCGCGCTACGGTTTGGCTCGTTCACTGACAATCGCT
>DATDEV010000112.1:0-3814 GCA_036522995.1 Polyangiaceae bacterium | reverse complement strand
CCCTCGAGCGCGAATCATCGGTGGGGTGCGATGTCGGCGAGCAGCGCCGCATAGCTAGCCAGCTGGTGCAGCCGGTCGCGGGCTGCCTGGCACACGGCAGCGTCGGCCTGGCCGGTCGTTTCGGCGAGCATGATCAGGTAGTTTGCGACGTGCTTGGCGTAGCGCAGCCGGGCTTCTTCGCGGATGGCGTAGAAGCGGGCGCGCTGGCGGTAGCCCGCTGCCGAGTGATCGCCGAGCGCGGCCTTGTCAGAACGCCCGCCGGCCGCGAGCACGAACAGGAAATTGTATTCGAACCAGAACATGTGCGCGGGGTCGGGGACGAGCTCGGCGAGGACCTTCGCACAGCTGCTGCGATCCCTGAACACGTCGCTCGGTCGCGTCGCCTCGCCGAGCGAGCGCAGGATGAAGCTGCGCGCCAAGGAGCGCTCTTGCTCGGCCTCGGCGAAAGCAGACTCGAGCGCGAGCTCGCGCGTGAAGCGATGCCAATCACGCCACAGCGCCTGATCCTCCGCATCGGACGACTCCGACAGCGCCCGCCCCATCTCGTAGGTGTAGCGCCCGGATGTCTTGATCTCGAGCCGGCCCTGCGTCAGTCGCCCGCAAAGTCGGTAGTTGTCGGCTGACTTGCCGGAGCCGCTGTGAAAGCCGATCGAGCAGCCAAAGGCCTGGCAAACGCGCGCGGCGGCCGCCACTCGGCGTTCGAGCTCGGCGCTGTCGTCGAAGGGCAGGTTCTTTTGAAAACCGAAGGCGGGGGCGACGTAGTGAAGCTCGATATCCAGCGCCTCGCACACTGCCAGCACGCTGAGCAGCGTCTCGGGTGTCGTCAGGCCAGGTAGCTCGTCGATCGACAGCTCGCGAAAGTAGGCCCGTCCGATGGGCGTCGTGAAGGCTGCCTTGCGCGCCTCGCCGTAGAGGCGATCGCGGCGCTGCAGCTTGAGCATCGCTGGCCACACCGCGCTCAAGAGCTCCGCCAGCTCGCGTGCGTCGAGCGCCAGCTGCAGCTCGCCTGCACGGCGCCGCACGTGCTCTTGCACGCCTTGCGGCACGTGCTCGGCGCACCAGGCCCGCGCATCCGCAGGACGATGTGTGATGGCCAGCTCGGGCGAAAGGTCGAAGGTGATGTAGCTGGCGAGCAGGCAACCTCGCACCAGCTCGGCTTCGCGCGCGTCGTATTTACCGCCTACAGGCTGATGATCGGCGTTGAAACCCCAGGGGATGCGCCGCAAGTGAAAGCCGGTCTTCAGCTTGGAAAGCACCGCGCCGTGGCTCATGCCCTCGACGCTTTGCCCCTGGTGACCTTCCGGTACGTCGCAGCCGATGAACGGGAACGGTACGCCCGCCAGCCTGCCCTCCAGCATCGCGTCCACGTCGTAAACCAGCTCGCGCGGGATGCTGTTCTGATTGGCGGTCATGCTCAGTGCGAGCGCGCTCATCGTCCAGTCGACCGCGGGCCAGTGCAGCGTGGTGAAGCGCGCCCCCACGCCGATGCTGGCGCGCCCGAGCCCGCCGCTGGCGCTCGGGAACACCGTGCTCTGCGGGTCGTGCTCCTGCAGCAGATTCTTCAGCAGTAGCAGGTTCGCGAACGTCGCGGGCAAGAGCCAGCGCTGGCTGCCCAGCGCCACGCCACCGTGCAGACGCTCGGCGGCTCCAGGCGTGGCCGCATGCAGCACGTAGCCGTGATCGCCGTCCACATCCTCCAACAAGGACAACGAGCCGAGCGCAGTCTCACAGCGACTGAGCGGGTATTCGCGCACGTCTCGACCGGCGTTGACCCGCGCTGCGAGCCGCTCGAAGTCCAGGCAGAAGTCGGGCGACACACACGGGTTTTCCGCGAGCGGCAGCTGATTTACGCGCAAAAAGCGAGTGATCGCGCTGGTCACGAAGCCTCCGATCTACTTGACGACTCGAGGCGGACGGGGCGCCTCGTCGGTAGTCATCACGCAAGAGGACAGGTCGAAGAGCAAGAACTCGAGGGCCTTCTCCTGCGCGGTCAGCGGCTGCGACTTGCACCCGCTCGGGAACGGCCCCTCCTTGTCGCCGGTGAGCGCCTCGACGCCGACGTGAATGCCGGTGTGCACCAGGCGTCCGCACTGCTGTTCCGGTGCAGCTTCGAGCGGCGTGTTGAACGAGAAGTAGGGCACTCCGGTGGTGTCGTAGATCCAGCGCTGCGCCGGAGGCAGCTCGGCCATGGCTGGATGCTTGACGTCGAACAGGTCGATCATGCCCGCGCCGTTCGGCGAGGCGCCCACGAAGCCGAGCCAGTCGGCGAAGTCCTTGCCCTTTGGAAAGCTGGTGTCCACGAGGTAGGGAGCAGAGCTGCCGGCGTGGCCGCCGTCGTACGCTGGATCGTCCGGCGGCACCCAGCTCGCGACGGGCGGAAAGGGCGTGGGCGTGTACTTGCGGGCGTCCTCGATCTCCTGCGACTCGTTACCGCCGCGGAGCCAGGCGGAGTGATAATGCTCGAGAAAAACGCGCCCGCCAGCGTTCAGGTAGGCTTGGAGGTCTTGCTTGTTCTGACTGGTGACCAGGCGCCCGTCGGATTGGCTGCCGACGCACGACATGAGCACGATGTCGTAGGCTTGGAGGCTTGCGAGCGAGGCGCGCAGGGTTGCGACCGGCGGGTAGACGTCGCCGCTTTGGAAGGACGAAGCGCCGGAGCTGTCGTGGAAGAGATTGACGCGACCGGGCCCGTCCGGGTTGGTGAATTCGGAGTCGGCCACGCCGATACGCCTCAAGAAGCACTCGAGCGCGTCGGCTTCCCCGGTGGTCAGCGCTATCCTGGGCAAATGTCCTTCGCTCGAGCTACGCGGCAAGCGGAAGGTCATGGGGTCGTCGAACGAGTTCTCTTGGCAGGGCTTGATCTCCGGTAGCGTCACCTGCCTGCGCCACTTACCGATCTGCAGCACCAGGGGCACGTTGGTGCCGGCGGGCATGCCCTCGCTGATCAGCAGCTGGCCGTGGGCATCGCTCAGCCCCGATGCAATGGGCTCGCCCGAAACGGGCGTGGCGCACGTTTCGCAAGCAGCTCCCGTCGCGATCTCGGCCAGCGCAGCGTTCGGGACGTAGCCCGCGACGTTGTAGAGTGGCGTGACACCGGCGGGGTCGTAAACGGTGACCCGCAGCGTGGTGGGGGCTTGGCCGGTGCAGTCGGGCACCTGGCAGCGCAGGCCGCTACAGGCGCCCGGCGGCTGGGCGACGCTGCCGCCCACCGCCAGCATCAGATCGCCCCCGCTGCCCGTGGGGCCCGAAGCACCGCTGCCGCCCAAATTCAACTTCCCCGACCCAGCGCCGGCTTGGGAGCCGCTGCCGCCATCGGGCTTGCCGGACGCGGCCGAGCAGCCGCTCGCGAGCAACGTCAGGCCGCCGACCAGCAGCGCCGCCGCCAGCAGTGGAGTGGAAGCATCGGACACGCGAGGTAATGCGTGCTCGTGGCGAAACGATCAGTGGGGAGCGGCGTGCCGGCTTCCTAACTGCAATTTTCCCGGGTGCATTCAGACTACCGCGGGTGTGATCGAAGCGTGACGCTTCGGGCATGACTCACCCAACAATGACTCCAAGCGTTCGCTTCTGGCTGTGCGCAGTTTGTCTGTTGGCCGCGTGCGGGGGAGGCAGCGCTGACGACGGCGCGCCCACCGAGCAAGGGCGGACCGGCGCGTCGGGGCCTGGCGGCGGGGGAGCTGCCCCCTTGGCCGGTGCGCCGCCAAGCGCGCCGAGCGGTCGCGCGGGCCATTCGGTTGGCGGAGGTGCGGCGAACGGCGGCGCGACCAACGGCGGCGCGATGAACGGCGGCGCGGTCAAGGCTGGCGCGACCAAC
>DATDEV010000111.1:0-2804 GCA_036522995.1 Polyangiaceae bacterium | reverse complement strand
GACGCGCCGGCTCCGTGAGCGAGAAGGAAGCGGTAGGCCACGGCAGCACGGTAGCGCTAGTGCGGGCGGCAACTTCGGTTGAAGTCGCTGGGCACAAAAGGGCAACGGCTCAGAGCGAGGGGAGCGCTCCAAGCCGTTGAATAGATTAGGGAGACGGCGACCGAGGCGGAGGGGGGGGCACCAAGGGCGCCGTCTGCGAGTACTTCTAGTAGCAGGTTCCGTGCCAGCTATAGTTTCTAATCAATTCAGATATTTACAGTATTTGTTCAGCGGGCCGGATTTCAGATCTGAAAATAGTACTGCTCTCTCGAAACGTGGCCGTCACCCGGAATCTGACGTCCCGTCACATAGGCGCCCACCCAGCAGCCAGCTGCGTTTGGGGCTGGGGCGCGGTCTCGTGGCGTTTGGGGCCCCCAGCCCCAAACGCGCTGCTGGAGGGCCTGGTCGCGCAGGCTGGGCAGGCTGGGACCGGGCGACGTGGTGCCGTGTTTCGGCTGGGACCGCGGGGAGCGGCCAAACCAGCGCCGAGCATCGCGAGAGGTTGAGGCCTATGCTTCGGCGGTGCGTTGGTCCCTCCGGCTGGGAAGCGTCTCGGGTATCGACATCCGGGTCCATGTCACGTTCGCGTTGCTGGTCCTGCTATCGGCGCACCAGATGGCCGCGCTGCACGGTACGCGCGGGGCGGCTCTGTTTGGTGCGCTGTCGGTGACCTGCTTGTTCGTCTGCGTCGTGCTGCACGAGCTGGGTCACAGCTTGGTGGCGCAGCGCTTCGGGGTCGGCGTCCGCGAGATCGTGCTGCTGCCGATTGGCGGCGTAGCGCGACTGATGTCGGAGCCCAAGCGGCCGCTGCACGAGCTGCTGATCGCGCTGGCGGGTCCGCTGGTCAACGTGCTGATCGCCGCGGTGCTCTGGCTCGTGCTGCAGCTCTCGCCGCAGCAGCTGCTGGACTTCGACCAGGTCCATCGGCTTGCCATGGCTCCACCGAGCCTGAACGGCCTACTGCTGCTGCTGCTCTACGGCAACGTGATGCTCGCGCTCTTCAACATGGTGCCGGCGTTGCCCATGGATGGTGGGCGCGTGCTGCGCGCTCTGCTCAGCTTCGTCTTGGGCCATCAGCAGGCGACGAACGTGGCCGCTGGTGTGGCGCAAGTTCTGGCGGTGGGGCTGGCCTTCTACGGCTTTCAGCAGGACCCGCCGCTGCTCGGCTTCATCGCGCTGGTGGTGTTCCTGGGCGCGGCGCAAGAGCGCATCACGGCGCGCACCGGCGCGCTCTTGGCCGAGCTGCGGGCCGGCGAAGTGTGCGACCCACACGCGGTCGCTTTTTCGCCTGGCGACAACATCGGGGCGGCGCTGGACCAGACCCTGCGCTCGCCCCAGGCGCATTTCTTGGTCACGCACGGCACGGAGTCGATTGGCACGATTTCGCGCGATGCCCTGGTCAGTCTCGCCGCTAGCGTCGGCTTGCTGACGCCGCTGGCGGCCGTCATCCGGCGTGACACTCCGGTGGTGCCCCCCGAGCTGCCGCTGTCGGAGGTTCGGCGCATTCTGCAGGAAAATCCCGGGGTGCCCGTACTGGTGCGCTCGGAGGAGGGCGTGCTCGGCCTGCTCGGCCTGGAGGACCTTGCGCGTATCGCGGCGCTCACCGACCACCTCGCTCGCGGGGGAGTGCGACGCCCGGTCGCGCCGGCCCCGGAAAAATGCTCGGATGAGCAGGTTTGAACCCCGAGCATCAGCCCAAGGCGCTGCGAGTCCTATTTTTTGCCGAGACGTGGGAGCGCTTCAGCTTCTACGGCATGCGCGCGTTGCTCGTCCTGTACATGACGAAGCATTTCGGGTTCGGCGATACGCGCGCCTATGCCGTCTACGGTAGCTACACCGCGCTCGTCTACACCACGCCGCTGATTGGCGGCTTGCTCGCCGATCGCTTGCTCGGCGGGCGCAAAGCGGTGGTGTTCGGCGGCCTGCTGATGGCGCTCGGCCATTTCGCGATGGCCTTCGACCAGCTGTTCTATCTCGCGCTGGCGCTGCTCATCTGCGGCAACGGTTACTTCAAACCCAACATCTCGACCATCGTCGGCCGCGTGTATCCCGACAAGGACGCCAAACGCGATCGCGCCTTTGCCATCTTTTACATGGGCATCAACCTGGGCGCTGGCGCTTCGCTCGTCTGCGGCCTGTTGGGGGAGAGCTACGGTTGGCACCTGGGCTTCGGTCTGGCAGGCGTCGGCATGCTGCTCGGGCTGGCAGTGTTCTTGTGGGGGCAGCGCTTCCTCGGGCAGGCCGCCGACCCGCCGGATGCAGCGCGGCTGAAACAGCCATTTTTTCTGGGTTTGAGCCGCGAGCACTGCATTTACATCGGGACCGTGGCCGCGGTGGGTGCGTCGTGGATACTGGTGCAGGGCGGGGGAGTGCTGGGCAAGCTCCTGCTGGTGGTGGGTGTGGCGACCATGATCGCGCTGGTCGTCTATCTGGTGCGCTTCGCCCAGCCCGAGGAGCGGAGCCCGATGTTCGTCGCCATCGTGCTCACGCTGTTCTCGTCGGTCTTCTGGGCCTTCTTCGAGCAGGCGGGCAGCTCGATGAGCCTGTTCACGGATCGCAACGTGGATCGCGTCGTGCTGGGCTACAACCTCAACGCCTCGGTGTTTCAGTCGGTCAATCCGGCTTTCGTGCTCATGCTTTCGCCCTGCTTCATCTGGCTGTGGCGGAAGCTTGGGCCGCGTGAACCGAGCACGCCGCTCAAGTTCGGCCTGGGCACCTTGCTGCTGGGTCTGGGTTTCGGCGCGCTGTGGCTCGGGGCCGATGGC
>DATDEV010000110.1:0-8355 GCA_036522995.1 Polyangiaceae bacterium | reverse complement strand
CGTCCGCCGTCGCAGTCGCCAGCGCCGTGACATCGGCGAGCGCAGTCGTCACGCCGTACCCGCCGCCCGCTGCTACGCCGGCGTGCCGCGCGCTGCGCGTGACGGGCGAGGCGAAGCTGGGTGACGCGCCTCTCGCGAGCGGCGCGCTGCTCGACGGCGGCGATTGGATCACGCTCGCCCCGGGCGGCGCGGTAGCGCTCAAGCACACGCAGTCCGGGCGCGAGCTGATCGTCTCGGGTCCGGCCATGTTTCGAGCGTGCCGGCGGGGACGCGAGCAGCTGCTGCTGACCAGCGGTACCGTCACGGTCGGCGCCGGCATGGGCTCGCGCCCCGGTGCCGAGGTGCTGATGGCGATGCCGGTCGGGTCGCTGCGCTACGCCGACGCCGAGTTCACGCTGGTGCTCGATGCCAAAAAGCTGAGCGTTGCGGTGCGCGCCGGACAGGTCGAGATGGATGCCGCCCTACCGAGCAAACCCCTCAAAAGTCCGCTGCGAGCGCGGGATAAGCTGCAGGTCGCCGTCGGTAAGCAAGAGCTGGAGTCGCTGCTGCGTCGCTGTCAGGAGCTCGCCGAGGCCGCCGCGACGTCGGCGCGGCTGGTCGCCGATCGCGGCGCCAGCGAGTCGCTCGGTGAGCGAGCACGCGCGAACGTCGCGGCGCGCAAGGCAGCGCGCTCAGCGTGCACCATCGCGGCGTCTGCCACCGGGCTCGTGGCCGACCCGACAGCGCGAGCGGCGTACTGGGCCGAGGCAGAGCGATGGGAGGGATTGTGGGAGAGCATCCCCAGCCGCAGGCCGAGCCAAGCCCCGGAAAAGTGACCGATCCGTTGACAGTTCGGAGCTCGCGCCGCTAGCGTCCGCTGAAACGGGCGCGTTTGTTCGCCCCAGGTCCTAGGATGAGGCGCTTGACCTTGAAAACGTGCTCCGCCCTGCCTCTGGTCGGGCTGCTTCTGACCTCGGTGGCCCGCGCCGAGGAGCCGAGGAAGGTAAGCGAGCCGTCGGTCCTGAGTGAGCCTTCGGAGGTGGTGCAGGTCGTCGACGCTTTCGATGACGACGACGTGTTCGATCTGCACCTGACGCTCGGCTTCCAGAGCACGTGGCGAAGCTCCAAAATCCTGCGCGAGTCCGCGCTCCCGGACCCCGGCTTCAACGACGGGGGCTACTCGCGCGCCAGCCTGCAGGTCGCCGAGTACTCCCAGCACATCACCCGCCTGAACACGCGAGCGGATGTCGGGCTGTACAAGGACCTGGCCCTGATCATCCGACTACCCATCATTTTAGCCGACGATCGCGAGCTGACGGGGCTCGGCGGCAGCGAAGAGAACCAGGCCGCGGTGCTGGAAGGGGCGCCCGGCGAGCAGCTATTCCGGCTACCCTTCAAATCGCCGACCCGCAGTGGCATCGAATACCTGGCCGTCGGCATCGACGCGGCTCCGATGAATCAGGCACGCGACAGCACCAAGCCGACCTGGCTGATCGGCATCGAGGGCCGCTTCGACGTGAGCGAGCCGATGCACGCCTGCAACAAGGATCCCAAGGGCCTCAACTCTGACGGCACGCTGCTCGATCCCGCCAATGCGCAGGAGGAGTGCGCCAATGTCTCTGACATCAACCGCAACGGCGTCGGAGGCGAGTATCCGGCTCCCGTGGACGGTGGCTCGCTCGAAGGCACGTTCTCGGGCGGTCGCAAGCCTGGCGTCAGTCGCGGCACCACCGGGCTCGAGATGCACACGTACATCTCGCGCCGCGTGAAGTACCTGGAGCCGTACGGCGGCTTCCGCGCCCTGATCGAGTTCCAGAGCTCCTCGAGCGATTTCGGGGCCACCGATCTCGACGCCTCGCTCGTCAACCACCCGCCCCTGAAGGGGACGATGGTGTTCGGCCTCAACGTGATCCCGTGGGAAGTTCGCGAAGCGTTTCAGCGCCTCAACGTCGACATCCGCTTCACCGGTACCTACGTCTCCGAGGGTCGAGACGAGTCGGAGCTGTCCGATGCGCTCGGCTCGTCGGATGCGCCGAGCTTGCGCTACCCCAACTTCGCCGAGTACCAGCAGGGCACCAACGACCCGGTATCGGTGGTCAACCCCAACTCGCAGAAGGTGTATTTTACCGGGCTCACCGACGTGCAGCAGCACGGCATGTACACGCTCTCGACGGCCCTCACCTGGCAGGCGGGGGAGTACGTGAAGTTCAACGTCGGCGCCGCGTACACCATCACGCAGGCGCACTTCCTGACCTTCGACCAGGCCTGTAATCCCGATTTTGCCGGCGATTTGACCAAGGCGGGGCCCTGCCAGACGCGCAGCGCCGCCACCGGTGAGCCCGTCGCCAGCGGCATTCCCAACCCCAACTACCGCAAGACCATCAACGATCCAGGGCGTCGTTTCAAGGTCACCGATTCGAGCGACATCGACGCTTGGATCAATGCCACCGTGATGTTCTGAGGGCCATGGGGCGCCGCGCTCTTCGTGCGGTCCTGATGGCGCTGGTGCTGACACCAGCAGCCCAGGCCCACGCCGGCCCCAACGAAGTGCTGGTGCTGCCGGCCGCGCACGCCGAGAGCGACGCGCAGGCCGAGCCAGACCCGGCCATCGACGCGCTCTTGCCGCGGCTGGATCAACTGGTATCGGAAGCAGTCCAGGATTCGGGTCTGACGCTCGCGCTCGAGCGGCGCGGCCCGCGCGAGGTGCCAGACGACGACGAGCTGGTCGAACAGGCGCAGAGCAACTGGCTGGTGCTGCCCACGCTGGGCCGCGAAGGCCGCAAGCTAAGGCTGCGCATCGTGGCGATCCGACCGGGCACGCGTGTACTGACGACGCGCAGCGAGCTGTCGTCGGAGGACGACCTGGACGTGCGCATTGCGGTCATGATGCGCGACTTGATGCAGAGCGCCCCCGCGGCGGTCCGCACTCCGGTCGGCGCCTCGCCTCCGGTCGCTGCGCAGGAAGCCGAGGAACCGCGCTCCTCGGGACGCGCCGTGCTGGCGCTCAACGCCGCCATTTTCGGCGGCTACGTGGGTTATTCGATCCAGGCGGCAAGTGGCTCCTCCGACGAGCGCTTGGTCTACCCGCTGGTGGCGCTGGGTAGTGGCGTCGGGCTGGGCGCCTCGATGCTGGTCGCCGACGAGTGGGACATCAGCGTCGGCGGTGCCTGGTTTCTGTCGGCGGGCTTGTGGTGGCCCACCAGCGCCGGGCTGCTGCTCGCGGCTCACTACGAGGTGCCGAAGGCCGATCGCTACGTGTACGGAGTCGTCGCCGGCACCGGGGGCGTGGCGCTGGCGGTGGCGGCGATGAGCTTGAGCGACGTCAGCGAAGGCGATGCGGCGCTGGCGCACAGCGGTGGAGTGCTCGGCATGGGCCTCGGCGGCTTGACCGAGCTCTTCGTGCGCGGCAGCACCAACGAGACTCCGGTCGGCGGTATGGGCTACGGCGCTGCAGCGGGCACGCTCGCGGCCGGAGTGCTGGCCACGCAGCTCGATCTGCGCGCCTCGCGCGTGCTGCTGATCGATCTGGGCGTGACGCTGGGCGCGCTGACCGGAGCGGCCGCCGCCAGCCCGCTCTTGTTGGTGGACGAAGAGGAGAGCAAGGCCCGCACTCGGGTCTGGCTCGGCAGCACCTTCGCGGCCAGCTTGCTGGGTGCCGGCATCGCCTACTGGTGGACCGGCAAGGGCGAGCGCCCGGCCGAGCCCCACGCCAGCTTGCCGGCGCTGCCGTATGCGTTCGCGACGCCCGAAGCGCGCGGCGCCCGCTGGGAAGCGGGCCTGCTCGGACGGTTCTGAATGAGCCGCGAGCGCAGTGCTGGAGGCCCGAGCCAGGCGACCCCGCAGTTGCTGCGACTGCGCGTCGGCAGCGAGCTGGACGGCCACCGCGCCGACGACGGCGTGCTGCGTTCGTTCGCTGGTTTTACCCGCAGCGAGGTCAAACAGCTGTTCGAGGCAGGCCGGGTGCGCGCCGACGGCAAACGCCTCAAGAAGGGCGACCGGCTGGTCAGCGGCAGCGAGCTCACGCTCGAGGCGCCCGAGGTTCCGATCGTCGCCGACCCGAGTCTGCCCCTCGAGCTGGTCTTCGAATCGGAAGACTTCGTGGTCGCCAACAAGCCTGCCGGGCTACCCACTGCGCCGCTGGTGCGCACCGAGTCGCGCTCGCTGGCGGCGGCGCTGCTGGCTCGCTACCCGGAGATGCAAGGCGTCGGTTTTCGTGAACGCGAGCCGGGCCTGGTGCACCGGCTCGACACCGAGACCTCGGGGGTGGTGCTGGCGGCGCGCAATCAGGCAGCGTTTCGAGCGGCGCGAGCGCTGTTCGAGTCGTCTCTGGTCGAGAAGCGCTACCTGGCCGTGGTCAGCGCCGGGCTGGTTGGCAGTGGCCAGATCGACAGCCTGCTCGGCCCCGACAGCGCCGACCCGCGACGCGTGAAGGTTTTTCGCGAGTCACCAGACAGCTACGCCAAGCCCGCCACGACCCGCTACCGCGTGCTCCGCAGCGGCGCGCGCTTCACGCTGGTCGAGCTCGACGTCGAGCGCGCTTTTCGGCATCAGATCCGCGCGCATCTGGCGCAGCTGGGCTACCCGATCGCGGGCGACGCCCTGTACGGCGGCGCCGCGCTGCCGCAGCTCGGCGAGCGCCACGCGCTCCACGGCAGTTACATCGCGTGGAGCGGCGACGCAGCTCGCGCCGGTTTTCGCGCCTCCGTCGACTTGCCCGATGAGCTAGCGGCGCTCTTGGCGCTGTGAAGCGCAGGCGAAGCCGGCTTGCCCGACGAGCTGGGCGCGCTCCTTTCGCTGTGAGGGGGCGCCGGCTTGCGTTGCAGCAGGTCGACCACCTCGGCTATCAGCGCCAGCGTCTCGGCCACGGTCGGCAGCTTGGGACGGAGCACTGCCACGCGCTCTTCGGGCTTTCTGCCGCGCTGAAAGGCCAGCGTGCCGGTCAGGGCTCGGGCGCAGGGTGAGTCCTCGCGCACCCGGAGCAGCAGGTAGGGCTCGGCGACGACGCCGCCCAGGCTCATGGCGTGATCGGTGCCGATCTCGAGCGCCAGCAGCCCGGCTTGCGCGCCGCGCGGTTGAACGAGCAGCCGCAGCTCGTCGGCGACAGCCGAGCCGAGCGGCAGCCGCGCCGAAGCCACCGCGCGCAGGCCAGCGCGGCGCAAGCCGTGCAGCACCCGACGCAGCATGCCCTGGGGATCGCTACCCGGAACGACCGGCAGCTCGCGCGCCCGCCCGGTCAGAAAGACGGGCAGCAGCACGGCGCCGCCGAGCAGCAGCTCGACCGCGCGGTACGGCGAGTGGGCTCGCACCACGATGTGCAGCGCCACCAGGCCTGCGAGCAGCAGCAGCAGCAAGCACGCGCCCGGCAGCGCGCTCGCATCCAGGTAGCGCCCGGGCAGCTTGCTCACGGGAGCCGCAAAAGCATCGGCTTCCGAGAGCGGCAACCACTGGCCCGGCCCGCGCGGGGCGGGCCGACCCTGCGCCGCACCGACCGCCGCGCAGGTCATCGCTGCCAGTAGCAGCGCACCCATCCAGGTCGGCTCGTCCCAGCGACCGCCGGCGATCACCGCCAGCCCCAAAAACGCCCCCGCCAGCGCTACACGCGGGCCCACCGCGAGCGGCACGAGCGAGCGTGCCTGGGCGCCGCGCAGCTCGGCCGCTGCACGAAATCCTCGCCATTTGGCCAGCAGCAGCAGCCCGTAGGCCAGCCCGGCGCCGAGCGCGCCGAGCAGCCAGCTCAAACGCTCGCGCGGTGATTCGCCCAGCTCGCGCGAAACCAGCGCCACTCCCGCTTGGGGAGCCTTGCCTGCCGCGAACGCGTCCAGCGCCGAGTCCGCTAGCCACACTCGCCAGAGGGCAGGCTCGCCGCGCGCGACGTGCGGGCGCACCACTTCGAGCTCGTCCTTGCCAGGAGCGCGCCGCAGGTTGCCGACGAACACGCCGCCGAGCTCGTCCAGCTCGTTGACGGTGCCGGCGCTGCTGCCGGGGCTGGGCAGGCTGGGCGCCACGCTCGCTTCCGGGATGCGGAACGTCACGCGCGCCGAGTCCAGGCCGTCCTCGAAGCGTGGCCCAACCCAGCGCAGCTCGACGTGCGAGCCGGTGCGGCGGATCAGCTCGCGCGCGAGCAGCTGCGTTCGATAGCTGAAGCGGAAAACGTAGGAGCCGGTCCGCAGCCCGCGCTCGCGATCGACGGTCAGCTTCAGCGAGCCGTCCGGCTGCCGGGCCACCGTGAGCGGCACGGTGCCGAATTTCGCGTCGTCGGTGCAGATCACGCTCGCGTCGGGCAGCGGTTCGGCGTCGCCGTCGACCCCCGCCAACTGCAGCTCCGCCAGGGGGCCGCCGCGCAGCCGGATCCCCAGCTCCTGGCTTACCGTGGCGCTACCGTTGCGCTCCACGTCCACGACCGCCGCGTGGGCGGTCACCCTGGTTTCCACCCAGGCCCGAGCCGGGAACGCGGAGAAAAGCAGCGCCGAGGCCCAGAGGGCCGCGATATGTCGTCTCAAGACATACATCAGACTACCTGTGCATACCTCGAGCGCCCGTAGCGGCCAAAGTTTCGGATCTTCAGCGCTTATCGAAGCGCCAGCCGCAGGCTCAGCGCTTCTCGATCGCGTCCTTCAAGGCCGGACCCGCCTGGACCGCCGCCGCGCTGGCGTCGCTGAAGACCGCCGCCGGGATCTCGAGATCGAGCCGCGCGCTGCCGGGCGCGGTCGTGCTCGAGAAGGGGATCGGGGTCGCGCCGTGCTGGGGCGTGCTGGCGATGGCCTTGGAAATCCTCGCATCCTTGGCGAGGCGCTCGATGTGACGCCCCACGTACGCCAGCGTGAGGAAACCCGCCGCCACGATCTTGCCGCTGCGAGCAGGCTTGAGCAGCTTGGCGCCGCTCTCCGCCTTCTTGTGCTCGCCCATCACTCGGCTCATCTCGCGGGTATCGTCGCCCGTCAGCACGTACGTGTACTCGCCGTCGGGTTGCACCACGATCGTGATGCGGCTGAGCTGCTTGGCGTCGGCGGGTGGCAGGAGGTTTTCGAGCATCTTGCCGATGCTGGGATCCGCACTGGCCAGCGCTTTCCCATCGAACGTGGCTTCGAACGCGGTGGCGGGCTGCTTGAAGCCAGGCAGCTTCAGCGGCTTGCGGCTGACCTTGGGCCACAGCTTCTCGTCCACTTTGGCTTTCTGTTTGAGCCAGCGCTTCAGCGCGGGATCGCTCAGCAAGGCGAAAAAGTCGCCGTAGGCGCCGAGCACGCGCGCCGAAGGCTCCGAAAGGCGCGTGAGCATCGTGTCGGCGTGTAGATAGCCGAGTGGGTCGCTGGCGCTGGGGCTCATGGCGAAGCCGAAGCTCTCCGGCAGCTTGGTAAACCAGCTCTCCAGCAGGTGGCGCGCGCGCTTGCGCGTCGCGGGCGGCAGCTTCTCGTGCTCCAAGAATCCTTCGCTGAGGTCGGCCAGGATGCGAGCGATCGCCGTGTAGCGTTCGGCCGGCAGCGCGGTGGAGTAACAAGCGAGCGTCGCATCCGGCGGCAAGCGCGGCAGCACCGTCGGCAGCTCGGCGGGCTTGGTGGCGGCGATGGTGCCGGCAAGCCACGAGCTGTCGCCCCTGAGCCTCAGCTCGGCGGAACCGAGCAGCTGCTTCTGGGTCGTGTCCAGCCGAGCCTGCAGGCGAATCTGATCGAGATCGCCGAACAGATTGATGGTCTCGTCCACGGCGCCGTACAGCGCGTCGGACAGCGCGCGATCGAAGCGCGGCGAGTCGAGCGCTACCTCGCGCTGCGCGACGCCGGCCAGCAGGCGCAGCGCGCTGACTTCGCGACCATAGCGCTGGTGGATCGGCTTGGCATCGAGCGTGAGCTCGAAGTCGGCGCCGGTCTGCGCCTCGCTCGGTAGCCCGCGCGTCGCATACGGCAGCAGGGTGTCGACGTCGCGGTTGGTTCGGCCGCACACCAGGCGCGCCGGCGAGCTACCCACGCTCGCCGCCAGCGCGCAGCTGCCGTCGGTCAGGTCACCGACGCGGTACACACCGGGTGCCAGCTTGCGCGCCGGGATCTGCATCGCTTCGGCCGCGCTCAGCCCTGCCGCCAGTGACTTGACGCCGAGCGACGCCACCATCAGCGGCGGCGGAAGCTTGCCGTCGCCGAAGGCATCGAGCGCGACCAGCGCTTCGACCGGTGCATCCCACAGCACTGCTTGCGACAAGCCGCGCGCCTGACTCGGAACCAGGTCCTCGACGCGAAAGGGCAGAGAGCTCCATTGCGCCAGCGTCTCCACCAGCTGACGGGGATGCGCGATGCGTCCCACCACCACCACTTCCGAGGGTCGCGTCACGGGCGACAAGTCCGGTGGCTCCTCGGCGACCTGCGGTGTCTGGTCGACCGTTGCGCCGGG
>DATDEV010000109.1:0-2192 GCA_036522995.1 Polyangiaceae bacterium | reverse complement strand
GACAACGCGGAGTGAGCTACTGCTGGCGCTCGCGCCGCGCACAGCACGCCTGGTCGAAGCCGGAAACGAGCGTGAAGTTCCCGCCAATGCCGTCGCCGTGAGCTCTACTGTGCGGGTTGCCCCCGGCGAGCGCATCCCCGTCGACGGCATCGTGCTGCGGGGCAGCGCCTGCGTGGACGCCAGCCTGCTGACCGGCGAACCGATGCCGCAGGAGACGAGCGTCGCAGACAGAGTCTACGCGGGCACGACCTGCGAGAGCGGGGAGCTGTGGCTGCGCGTCGAATGCGCCGGAACCTCGACCAGGCTCGGCCGCTTGATGGCCACCGTCGAGGCAACGCAGCGCACGCGAGCACCGATCGTGCGGCTTGCCGATCGCGTCGCGGGCTATTTCGTGCTCGGCATTCTCGGCGTCGCGCTGCTTACCCTGGCGTTGTGGCTGCGGCTCGATGCGACCCACGCCATCGACCATACGATCGCGCTGCTCGTGGTGACTTGTCCGTGCGCGCTCGGCATGGCTACCCCGCTGGCGGTCAGCGTCGCGCTGCGCCGAGCCGCCGCCGCCGGCATCCTGTTCAAGGGCGGCGAATTCATGGAGGAGCTGGCTCGCCCGGCGCTGATCGTCTTCGACAAGACTGGCACCCTCACTGAAGGACGTCCCCAATTGGTGGCGTGGATGGGAGACGCCGACTTGAAGGCGCCACTGCGAGCTCTCGAAGCGCGCAGCAATCACCCGCTGGCGCGCGCGGTGCAGCGAGCGCTACCGGAGAACGAGCTGGTCGTGGAAGACGCCGCAGAGCTGCCTAGCGGCGGCATTACCGGCGTGGTCGACGGGCAGCGCCTGCTCGTCGGCTCGCCCGCCCTGGTCGAGCGCGAGCTGGGCGACCTGCCCGGCTGGGTCAGCAAGCTGGTCGACTCGCACGCCCACGAAGGTCGCACGCCGGTGCTGGTAGCGGCGGGCGGCAGCGTCCGCGCTGTCGCGGCGTTCGGCGACACGCTGCGGCCGGAAGCACGCGTGAAGCTGAGCGAGCTTTCGGCGCTCGGATTCAGCTTCCAGATCCTCTCGGGCGACCATCAGAGCGTCGTGGGCAGCGTCGCTCGCGAGCTGGGCATTGGCGAGTCGCGGGCATTCGGCGGCAGGTCTCCGGAAGCGAAGCTCCAGCACATCGCGGAGCTTCGCCGGCGTGGTGAGCGCGTGATCATGGTTGGCGACGGCGTCAACGACGCTGCAGCCATGGCCTCCGCCAGCGTGGGTATGGCGGTCCATGGCGGCGCCGAAACCTGCTTGAGGGCGGCCGATGTCTTCGCCACACGCCCGGGCCTTGCCCCGATCGCCGCCGCCGTCACAGGCTCTCGGCAAGCGCTGGCCACGATTCGCCGCGCGATTGCCCTGTCACTGGCCTACAATCTGGTCGGTATCGGGCTTGCCGTAACTGGTTTGCTCAGCCCGCTCGTCGCTGCGATCATGATGCCCTTGAGCTCGATTTCCGTGGTCACGCTCGCTCTGCGCGCCAGGTGCTTCGAGGAAGAGCAGCCATGAGCATCATCTTCTTGATCTTGCCCATCACGCTGCTGCTCTCCCTCGCCGCGGTTGCCGCATTCACCTGGGCAACGCGACGCGGCCAGTTCGACGACGTGCAGACGCCAGCGGTCCGCGCGCTGCACGACACTCACCTCGACTCGTCGCGAGAGGAAAACGACAACCGAAGATGCTAGTCCGAGCGCCTAGGCGCTGCATCGCGTCGACACGCTGAGGCAATGCAATCGCTCCGCAGTACACTCGCGAGCATGTCGTCGCTCCACGTCGTCGGGGCCGCCATCAGGCAGGGGCACCGCTGCCTGGTCGCGCAGCGTGGCCCGCACATGACCCTCGCGGGCAAGTGGGAGTTCCCCGGCGGCAAGGTCGAGCCAGGTGAGTCATCCTCCGTCGCTCTGGCGCGCGAGATCGCCGAAGAGCTCGGCCTCGAAGTTGCGGTCGGCGAGCTGCTCGGCCGTGGCACGGCGACCGTGGGCACCCGCCTCATCCTGCTGGACGTGTACGCCGCGACCGTCACCGCGGGCGTGATTACGTTGCGCGAGCACGCCCAAGTCGCCTGGGCGACCGCCGAGGATCTGGCCCATTTCGACTGGGCCGAAGCCGACGTGCCGTGTCTGGCCTCGGTGGCCGATTGGCTGCGCGGCCTGCAGGTTGAGCT
>DATDEV010000108.1:0-2021 GCA_036522995.1 Polyangiaceae bacterium | reverse complement strand
GATCCTGAGCGAGCTTGAGCGAGAGCTGAGCCGCGGGAACGTCGTTGGCGCCGAGCTCGCGAGCACTGCGCTCCGCCGCCTGGGCGTCCGCCAAGCGCTGCGTGGGCGGAGGCAAGCTGGCTGCGCAGGCGCCAATCAACGGCGCCGTGAGAAGGAGTATTCGTATCGGGTTCTGCATGATATGGGCCCTAGTGCAGGCCCCGTGCCAAGCCGCCGTTGTCCGCGGAAAGCCACAACTTCGCCCTTCAGCGCCCACCCGCCCCATCAAAGTGATGGCGCGCCTCCTCCAATTGGATGGAGTCGGCCAGCGCCAAGCTCGCTGAGCGCGCGCTAACCACGTAACGGCGGCGCGGAGGGCGAATGCTTCGCACCGATCAAACCGTAGCTCTTGAGCTTGCGGTAGAGCGTGGCTGAACCGATTTTCAACTGCTCGGCGGTTTGCGTCTGGTTGCCGGCGTTCAAGGCAAGCGCCGCGAGAATGTACTCTTTCTCGATCTCTTCGAGCGGCCGCACCGCGCCGAGCGTTGCCAGCGGCTTGGGGATCGCCTGGCGCACCTCTTCCGGCAGATCCTCGAGCTCCACGCGCGTGCCGTGCGCCAGGGCGACGGCGCGCTCCATCACGTTCTCGAGCTCACGCACGTTGCCAGGCCATTCGTAGCGTAGCAGTTGGTCGGCCGCTGGGGCTCCGAAGCCGGAGATCTTGCGTTTCATGCGCAGCGCAGCGTCCGCGAGCAATACGCGCGCGAGCGGCAAAATATCGTCGCGGCGCGCACGCAAAGCCGGCACGTGCAGCTCTACGACCTTGAGCCGATAGTACAAATCCATGCGAAAATCGCCACCTGCGACGCCTTGACCCAAGTCGCGATTGGTGGCGGCCACGACCCGCACATCGACCTTGCGGCTCTTGTTCTCGCCTACGCGCCGCACCTCGCGCTCCTGCAGGGCGCGCAGCAGCTTGACCTGCATGGCGGACGAGACTTCGCCCACCTCGTCGAGCAGCAAAGTGCCACCGTTGGCCGCCTCGAACAGCCCAGGACGATCGTGCGTCGCCCCGGTGAAGGCACCGCGCGCGTGACCGAACAGCTCGCCTTCGAGCAACGTCTCGGTGATTGCACCGCAATTGAGGGCGATGAACGGACCCGCAGCGCGCGTCGATTCGTCGTGAACCAGGCGCGCGATGCGCTCCTTACCCGAGCCGCTTTCGCCGGTGATCAGCACGGTGGCGTCGACCTTGGCTACCCGACGCGCCAGATCGACGACTTGCCGCATGGGCGCGCTCTTGGCGACGATGCCCAACGGCTCTTCCACGTCCTTGGCCACGCGCACCAGCGCGCGACGGTGAGCGCGCAGCTTGTTTTCCGCGGCTTTTAGCGTCTCGGTAACGCGGTGCAGCGACGTATCGAGGCACTCGGCGAGCCGGTTCGGCAGGTAAAAGCGCAGCTCTTCGGCGCGCTCGTCGCCCCACTCGGCGCGCGTACGCCCGAACAGCTGACATGCGGCGTGACCCTTGCCCATGCAGCGATCCTCCAGCACGTAGATGTCTTTACCGCTGGCGCGACTGAGGTAGCCGCTGGTGAGCCCAGAGATGGTCCAGCACACCGCCTCGTCCGAACGGCCGAAGTGCAGCAAGTGCTGCTCGGCTTCGTAGGAGGCGAGCAACATCACGCCCGCCTTGGAGAGCGGCCCTTCACTGCCGGGAGCAAGGCGGAAAAGGCCCTCGAGCGCGTGGATGCGCGTGCCGGCGCGGCGCCAGTCGTCGTCGCTCTCCCACTTGAACTCGGCTTGGAGCGTTTCGGCCACGCGCCAGCCGTGCGCAAAACCGAACTGGGTGAGCACCGTGCGCGCCGCCGTGAGCCCGAAGTTCTCCACCAGGTACTTGCGCAGTAGCCCCATCGCTACGGCGTCGATCAGCAGCGCTCGCTGTCCGGCAAAGCGGATCATGCCGCCCTCCGGATCGAGCTCCAGGAGCTCCTTGTGGTCCAAGTCATCAGCACGCATAGGCAAGCTCCTTCAGTTTGAAG
>DATDEV010000107.1:0-2519 GCA_036522995.1 Polyangiaceae bacterium | reverse complement strand
GTTTCACTGACAGTAGGGGCTTCCGAATTGCCAACATCCTCCCTTAGAATGTCTTAAGGATGGTGGCTGGGGACGGAATTGAACCGCCGACACGAGGATTTTCAATCCTCTGCTCTACCGACTGAGCTACCGAGACAGGGTTGGCCTGGAGGCCGTGGTGCTGCGAAACGAGGTTCTTTTTCGGGGGGAAGCGGGGGCGAGGGCCCGCGCTTCAGAAACGGAGGACGGGGTATTAGCGCAGGCAGGGTGGGGGGCGCAATTAGGAAACGCGAGGCGGTGTAGGATGGAGCAAAGTGGCCAGCCTTTCGCCTTCTAGCCAGCAAAATCCGTACGCTTCCGAGGCCTACCTCCACCAGCTGCTGCAGAAGGCCAAGGCGGCCGGTGCTCGCGACGTGCACCTGAAGGTCGGCCAGCCCCCAGGCGCCCGCGTCCGCGGCTCGCTGGTCTTCTTTCGGGTGGACAAGATCCGCCCCGAGGACACGGAGGCGCTGGCCCGGCACCTGATCCGCGACGTGAACGTGCTCGGCAACCTGCACCAGCTGCGCGAATACGACACGTCCTACGAGGTGTTCGGCGTCGGACGCTTCCGCGTCAACATCTACCGGCAGCGCGCCTCGCTGGCGATCGTGATGCGCATCATCCCGCACGAGGTGCCCAGCCTGGAGAAGCTCGGCGCGCCCGACGCTTGCCGCGTGCTCGCCGAAAAGGATCGCGGGCTGGTGCTGTGCGTGGGTGCGGCCGGCAACGGCAAGTCGAGCACGCTGGCCGCGATGCTGGACCACATGAATCACAACACCGCCCGGCACATCGTCACCATCGAAGATCCGATCGAGTACATCTACGTAGACGACAAGTGCTCGGTCAGCCAGCGTGAGATCGGCTACGACACGCAGAGCTTCGCCAGCGCCCTGCGCGCCGCGCTCAGGCAGGATCCGGACGTGATCCAGGTCGGTGAGATCCGCGACGCCGAGACCATGGAGATCGCGCTCAAGGCGGCCGAGACCGGCCACTTGGTGCTCTCCACGCTGCACACGCCCGACGTGGGGCGCACGATGAACCGTATCATCGCGCTCTCCGATGGCGGCGACTCCGACGACCTGCGCGATCGGCTCGGCGATTCGCTGCAGGGCATCGTCGCTCAGCGCCTGCTGCCACGCGCCGATGGCCAGGGCATGGCGCTGGCTGCCGAGGTGCTGATGATGACCGGCTCGGTGCGCGAGACCATCAAGCGCCCGCTCGGCAACCCCCCGCTCAAGGAGCTGATGGAATCGGGCGGCTCGATGTACGGCATGCAGACGTTCGAGATGCACATCAAGGAGCTGATCCGCAGCGGCATCGTCGAGCGCGAGGTGGGGCGCGCGGCGATGGGCTTTTAGGCGGATGGTTCCGGCGCGTCCACGTCTCAACTTCGCCAGCAATCCAACTATCCACTTTGTGCGTGAGCACCCTTGAGGCGGCGCTCGCTAAATGCTCAGAACACGGACGCCCGGAAACTTCGTCGCCAGCCGAGTCATGTCGTCGAAGTCCGACGTGTACACGGCGTCGCCGCGCTGCGCGGCCGAGGCCATCACAATCGCGTCGATGGTGTGCTCACGGCCGAGCCTAAGCTCGCCCAGTACCTCGCCTGCGATGCGCGCTAGCGCTTCGTCGACAGGCTCGACCTCGACACCGCTGAGCCAGCGCGTCCGCGTCCCATTGGCGCTCCCGCCACCACTCGGCGATCACGACAGCCGGGACAGTGAGCGTGACGTTCGCACGCTCCCACGCCTTCCAAAGAACGAGGGCGCGACGTTGTTTCCGTTCGAGCGCTATGAAGACGCCCGTGTCGAGCGTTACCGCTGCCATTCGTCTTGCACGGCGGCGAGCTCTTCTTCGGTGATTGGCGGCTGACCTTCGAGCAAGTGCTCCAGGAGCGCGAGGCGAGCCTTCTTCTGGCCTTCCTGCTTGCGCGTCTGGATGGCAGCTAGAATCTCGCGCAAGCTGTCTTCGAGGCCGTGCTGCTCCAGCAGGCGTACGAGGGCCTGAGCCGGTGACTCATCGGAGTCCGGGAGCGCGGGGAAGCCGGTGGTGGGCGCCTGCATGCCTTGAGGTTAAGCCGCCGAGCCGGGAGCGACAAGGCGACCAGGCAAACGAGCGGCAACTGCTAACATGCGCTACACGGCCTTGTCCCGAACGCGTCATTCGCGTCGCCACGTAGAGCCGGAGGGTAAGTCCTCGAGCACGACGCCCATGGCGACCAGCTCGGCCCGCAGTGCGTCGGAGAGCGCGAAGTCCCGAGCCTCCCTGGCGGCGCTACGTCGGGCCACCAGCGCTTCGACCAGCGCGTCGTCGTCGGTCACCGGGGCGCTGCCGCTGAGCGACAGGCCGATGGTGTCGCCCAGCTCGCGGATCAGGCGGGCTCGCAGTGGCAGCGGGTCCGGCAGGTCGGCGATCTGCCATAGCACGGCCAGCGCGCGTGGCGCGTCCAGGTCGTCGAGCAAGGCCGCGTGGAACTTTTCGCGCAGCGCCTCGAGCGAGCG
>DATDEV010000106.1:0-3092 GCA_036522995.1 Polyangiaceae bacterium | reverse complement strand
GGCTGGCGAAGGGATAGGGCGTCGCCTCGTACTCGCGACGATTGAGCTCCAGCCCCCAGGTGAGCACGGTCTTGATCCCGGTGCCGAAGGCGCGGCTGAGCTCGCCGCCGGCTCGCACCACGCTGCTGGCGTAAGCGATCGGGATGCCCTGGTCGGACAGCACGGGTAGCTGATTTTGAAAGAACCGCGTCTGCTCGATGGTCCAAGCCGTGCCGACCAGAAAAGACCAGCGATCGCGCAGCGCCAGCAGATCGCGCCGCACGCTGAGGCTACCGTACGAGCCCTCCGGCTCGCCCGAATCACGGTTGATGTACGCGCCCACGCTCATCAGCCCGTCCAGCTTGGAACCGGCGATGCGCGGGTAGGCCACCATGCCGCCGATGGAATAGCGATCGGGTTGGAGCGTGAACACGACGCCGGCCCGCGTCCGCGTGCCCAGAAAATTGTCCTCGCTCAGGCTGAGCAGGAAATAGTCGAGGCTGGTGGGCCGGCCCTGCAGATCGTAGTTGAGCCGCAAGCTCCACACGTCGCGCACGATCACCAGCATGCGCACCTGACCCGGCTCCGAGCCACGCAGCGCCGTGATCACGACCACCCCGAACTGCGGAATGTACTGCAGGTTGCGCAGCGTCTCCTGCACCGCGGCATCGTCGTAGCGGTCGCCGGCCTGAAACAGCAACTCGCGCCGGATGACTTGCTCGCGCGAGCGCGAGTGAAACCAGTTGACGAAATCGGGCACTGGGTCGTCGTCGTCGAACACTGGCGGCCGCACGACTTCCACGCTCTCGATGCGCTTGCCGTGCGGGGCCGGGTCGAGCTCGAAGTGCTCGCCTGACGCCGCGGACGCCTGCAGGGCCCGGGCTAGCGTGCGCTGCTCCAGCTCCGAGAGCTCCTCGGCCCCAGCGGCGGCTGCCGCCAGAACGACACTCAGCGCCGCCGCGCAGGCAACCAGAGCCGCCGAGAACGATCGGACGCCGTGCACGCCCCATTCAGCGTAGCCCTTCCGAGCGCGGCTCACTCGGACTATCGTCCGAGCGTGCAGATCCAACCCACGCGCGACAGCACGGACCTGGCGCTCGCCGGCGTCCTCGTCGTGCTCGGCGGCCTCTTGCTGCAGGCGGGACCGGTGGTGGCTTGGGGCGGCGCAGTGTTGCTCGGTCTGTCGATCGCGCGCGCCATCACCCGTTTGGGCGTGAGTCACGTACGGGCAGCCGGCCTGGAAATGCTGTGGCAAGGCGACGCACGCAGAGTGACCGTGGCGCGCGGGGGGGAGGTCGTGCTTCACGCCGAGCTGCGCAATCGCCACGGCGCGGCGGTGCGCTTTCGCGGGCTGCGCGTGGTCGCGGCACCCGAGCTGAGCGTGCAGCTCAGCCCGGAGCAAGACGAGATCCCGGGTGGCACGCGGCTGTGCGTGACGCTGAGCGTGCGCGGGCTGCGCGTCGGCCGGCACGGCATTCACGGTTTGTCGCTCGAGGTCGAGTCCGGCTCCAGCTTGTTCGAGGTGCCGCTCACCTTTGCCAACCCCTACGGCGTCGAAGTGCTGCCCGCGCCCTACTCGCTGCTGGTGCGCTCGGCGCGAGGTGGCCGCAGCCGACGACAGGCCGACGAGGGCCGCCCCGGTAGACTGCGAGGTGAGGGCGGCGAGCTGCGCGAGCTGCGCGAGCACCAGCGGGGCGACCCGTTTCGCCGCATTGCCTGGAAAGCCTCGGCGCGCCGCGGCGTGCTGCTGGTGCGCGAGTACGAGCGGGACGAACGCGACGTGGTCTGGCTGGTGCTGGATGCCGCGGTGGATCATTGGGCTGGGCCTCCGGGCGAGGCCGCGCTCGATCGCGCCATCGACGAGGTCGCGTCGCTGGCGCTCAAGCACGCCCGGGCGGGAGATCGCGTCGGTCTGGCGGTGGTGGGCACGCGCACGCTGTGCTTCGAGAGGCCCGAGCACGGCGTGGCGCACGCCACGCATTTGCTGGAGAAGCTGATGCAAGTGAGCGGCTGCATGGACGCCGACCGCAGCGGGCTGGACGAGACGGAGGTCTCGCTGCGGGTCATCGAGCACATGCGTCCGCTCGACCCCTCGCTCGCGGCGGGGGTGCGCGCCTCCGAGCTCGACCGCATCGCCAGGCGCGCCGACAAGCTGCAGAAACGCGCGCCCTTCGCGGACGTGATCACTCAGGCGCCCACGCCACGCGAGCGCAGCTTGCGCCGCTACCTGGCGGCCTTCGGCGTCGGCTCACCTGCGCGCGTGGATCCGGAGCGAGTGCGTGTCGACGCCGAGCTGGTGCGCTTGTTCGAGCGCATGCGCAGCGAGCGCGCGCGCCCGAGCCTGGTCTACGTCTGGTCGGAGGCGCCGGACGAGATTCTGCGGCCAGCGCTGTCGCGCGCGCTCGCTGAACGTAAACGTCGCGGCTCGAGCTGGCGCTGGGTGCTGCTGCGGCCAGCACTGGGCGATGGCAACCTGGACAGCGCCAAGGCACGCGCCGTCGAGGATGCCTTCACGCTTCGCCAAAAGCTCGCCGGCGAGCGCGGCGAACGCACCTTGCACCGCCTCGGCATCCGCCTCGAACGCCTGGCCCGCGCGCACTAGTCGGCCCCGGCGCCGCCCACGGCTTCGATCGGGCGCTCGAGGTTCGGCAGGTACGCCGTGAGGCACGACGAGCCGCAGAGGGTGCGCGGCTCGTAAGAAACCGGCGTATCGATGAGCGTCGTAGCGATCCCTGCCGGCTCGATCCATCGGAGCGTGTAGCGATCGCCGTCGGTAAGCCGCGGGGGCGCCCACCAGCTCCACTCGAGGTCCAGGTCGAACGACGCCCCCTCCTCGTAGTAAGCCAGGCGGACGCTGGGGTCGGCGAAACTCTCGGCCAGGTTCTTGACGTTCCCCCCCTCCCCGGCTTCGAAAGCGGCGCTTCGATAGCATTCGTCGTTGCGGCAGGCCTCGAACGACCCCGAGAAGAGCTCGCCGGATTGCAGGCCGCCTACCACCAGATGCACCGAGGACACGCAGACGGCCGCGCAATTGCCGGGCGGCGACGGGACGATCGGCTGACTACCCCCTGCCCCGGACGCCGAAATACCACCGATCGAGCCTCCCTCTGAGG
>DATDEV010000105.1:0-3072 GCA_036522995.1 Polyangiaceae bacterium | reverse complement strand
GGCGCTGCGTCCGACGCTGACGGTCACCTACGGCGCCGCCGCTGCGACGCCCGCGCCTGCACCTGCGCCCGAGCCCGCACCCGCGCCTGCGCCCGCACCGGCGCCTGCGCCGCCGCCGCCGACGGGGCAAAACGACTTCAACGAGTCCCCGGTGCGCATCGCCCCGCTCGCGCGCAGCGTGAACGTGGAGCGCGTGGAGTGACGATGCTCGAAGAGCGCGTGCTCGGGAACCTGCTGGTACGCCAGGGCGTGCTCTCGGCCGAGGCGCTCGAGCCCCTGTTCGTGGCGCAGCGCGAGAAGGGCACGTCGCTCGGCGAGCTGCTGGTGCAGTCGAAGCTGGCTTCCGAGGCCGACCTGGCGCGCGCGCTGGCCGCCGAATGCCGCATCCCGTTCCTGGAGCGCATCGACAACGACGCGGTGCAGGCGCAGCTGGCCGGTCGTGTCCCGATCGGCTACGCGAAGAACAATCTGGTGCTGGTGGTGGCGGAGAGCGACGACGCGGTCGAGGTGGTGTGCGCCGATCCGCTCAACGTGGACGGTCTGGACGACGTCAGGGCGATCTTCAACAAGCGGGTAGCGTTGTCGGTAGCTCCTGCCGACGTGGTGCTCGATGCGATCAATCGCGTCTACGAGCGCCAAGACACGATGAGCGAGCTCAAGAGTGACGAGGGCATCGCCGACGACGGCGAGGTCGACATCCTCGACTCCGACGACGACGCGCCGATCATTCGCTGGGTGAACGCGCTGTTTTCACAGGCCGTGAAGGAGCGAGCTAGCGACATTCACATCGAGCCGGAAGATCGCGAGGTGCTGGTGCGCTATCGCGTCGACGGTCGCTTGTTCGTGGCCAAGCGAGCCAGTCGTCAGTTCATGAGCTCGGTGGTGGCGCGCGTGAAGATCATGGCCGGCCTGAACATCGCCGAGAAGCGCTTGCCGCAGGATGGGCGCATCTCGCTGAAGATCGCCGGTCGCGCCATCGACGTGCGCGTTTCCACGATTCCGACCAGCCGTGATCACGAGCGCATCGTGATGCGCATGTTGCACAAGACCAACGTGCTGCTCGACTTGAAGGATCTGGGTTTTTCGGATCGCGACTACGGGCTGATGGATCACCTGATCAATCGCCCCGACGGCATCATTCTGGTCACCGGCCCCACCGGCAGCGGCAAGACCACCACGCTCTACGCCTGCCTCAACCGCATCAATCAGCCGGACGTGAACATCCTCACCGCCGAGGACCCGGTCGAGTACGAGATCGGCGGTATTCATCAGGTGCCGGTGCAGGCCAAGATCGGCCTGACCTTCGCCAGCGCGCTGCGCGCCTTCTTGCGCCAGGATCCCGACATCATCATGGTCGGCGAAATTCGCGACAAAGAGACGGCGGAGATCGCGATGCACGCCTCGATGACGGGGCATTTGGTGCTGTCCACGATTCACACCAACGACGCTGCCAGCGCCGTCAATCGCCTGGTCGAGATGGACGTAGAGCCATTTTTGGTGCGCTCGAACGTGATCGGCATCCTGGCGCAGCGCTTGGTGCGCGTGCTCTGCCCGGCGTGCAAGGAGCCGTACACGCCCGCGCCCTACGAGCTGCAGCAGCTGGGCATCGATCCGGAGCGCACGCGCCGGCGCGACGAGCGCAAGCTGTCTTCGCGCTACGTGGTGCACGGCGCCACCTACGATCCGGTGGGCTGGCGCGGCCCCGGGCTGCCCACCTTCTACAGGCCCAAGGGTTGCGACCGCTGCGATAACAAGGGCTTCACGGGCCGCCGTGGCATCTACGAGCTGCTGGTCGTGGAAGACGTGGTGGCCGCGCACATCCTGAACAAGGCTGACGCCCAGACCATCAAGCGCGCCGCCATGAGCCAGGGCATGGACACCATGCGTGACGACGGCGCACGCAAGGTGCTGGAAGGTCGCACCACGGTGGAAGAGGTCGTGGCGGCGACGCAAGACGACGTCGTGATCGACGAGTGAGCTGAGCCATGGCGGTCTACGAATTTCGCGGTATCCAGGTCGCCACCGGTAAGGCCGTCAAGGGCTTTCGCGACGCCGATAACGCCAAGTCGTTGCGCGGTGTGCTGCGCCGAGAAGGCGTGCTGCTCACGCAGGCGACCGAGGAGAACAAGAAGAAAGAGGCCAAGGGCACGCGCAAGCTCGACCTGCTGGCGCTCTTGCGTCGCCCGTCCACCAGCGACGTTGCGATCATGACGCGGCAGCTGGCGACGCTGGTGCGCGCGGGCGTGCCATTGGTCGATTCGGTGGCGGCGCTGACCGAACAGGTCGAAAAAGAGCAGCTGGTGCGCGCGCTCACGTCACTGCGCGAGAACCTGAACGAAGGCACCAGCTTTGCCAAATCGCTGGCGCAACATCCCGGCATCTTTCCGCCGCTGTACGTGAACATGGTGGCGGCCGGTGAAGCCTCGGGCACCCTCGAAACGGTGCTGGAGCGGCTCGCCGACTTCATGGAAGGGCAAGCGCGCCTCAAGGGCAAGGTGGCGGGCGCGCTGGCCTATCCGGTGCTGATGGTGATCATCGGCGGCCTGCTGGTGGGCGTGCTGATGGTGGCGGTAGTGCCGAAGGTGACGAGCATCTTCGACAACCTGGGGCACCAGCTGCCTTGGTACACGCGCCTTTTGATCTTCGTCTCGGATACGCTGGCTGGCTTCTGGTGGCTGATTTTCAGCCTGCTGGGGCTGGGGTTCTACCTGTTTCGGCGCTGGAAAAAGACGCCGGCAGGCCTGCTCAAGTGGGACACGTTTCGGCTGAAGATGCCGATCTTCGGGCGGCTCAACCTGCTGGTGGCGGTGGCGCGCTTCTCGCGCACGCTCGCCACGCTGCTCGCCAGCGGCGTGCAGCTGCTGCAGGCCATGGAGATCGGCTTGAACGTGCTGGAGAATGCGCGGCTCGAGCTGGTCGTGCGCGAGGCGATTGGTTCCATCCGCGAGGGTGAGAGCATCGCGGTGCCGCTCAAGCGCAGCGGGCAGTTCCCGCCGATGATGACCCACATGATCGCGGTGGGTGAGAAGTCGGGCCAGCTCGAGCCGATGCTCGAGAACGTGAGCCGCGCCT
>DATDEV010000104.1:0-2606 GCA_036522995.1 Polyangiaceae bacterium | reverse complement strand
GAAGCGATTACCGGTGGTATTGACGTGGCCGCACTGGGGGCAGGAGACGGCGGCGGCCCCGGGCGGTGCCGAAGGTGACGGTGCCGGCGCCGGCTGCGATGCCGACCTCACTGCCGGTGCGGGCGCGGTCGGCACGGGTGCCGGTACCGGAGCCGCGGCCGCTGGTGCTGCAACTGCCGGCACGCCATGCGGCGGCGTGTTGGAGGAGAAGGGCTTGGCTTGAGCGGAGCCACGCGGAAGCTCCGCGCCGCAACCCAAACAAAACTTGTAGTGGTCCTGGTTCTCTTTGCCGCACTTTGAGCAGGTGATCACTATGGTGGCTCCCGGGGACCTGGCCGCTGCCGAGGGGTGAGGGACTCTACCTTCAAACCCTCGTAACCGCGCGATTATCTACGCCCACCCGCGTGGGTCAAGCCGCGTCTGTCTGTCTCGAGAAGCTGGGGCCCCAGCCCCAGCTTCGGTCTTGTTTGTGGCGCAGCCCAGCTTTCGACCTCGGGCGGTCCCCGGCTTTCCTCTTCAGGCGGTCAGAAATGCCAGCGCGGCACGCAGCAGCTCGGCCAAGGGCTCGCTCTCGACGCGCTTTCCGAGGTGCTGGACGGCACGCTCGCCCTCGGCGGGCCGGTAGCCCATGTTGACGAGCGCCTTGAGCAGAAGATCCCCGGTTCCGGACGCGCCTCGGGGGAGGGGCTTGCCCTTCGCATCCTTCGCATCTTGCGGCACGAGCGCGGGCAGCTTGTCGGCCAGCTCGACGACCAGCCGTTCGGCCGTCTTCTTGCCGATGCCCGGGACCTTGCCGAGCCGACCGAGGTCGCGCGCGGATAGTGCCTGCGCCAGGTCGGAGATGCTGAGGGCGCCGAGCACCCCCACCGCGGTCCTGGGACCCACGTTGGGCACCGAGACCAGCAGTCGAAATACGCGGCGCTCGAGCTCGCTCGCGAAGCCGAACAGCTCGAGCGCGTCCTCGCGCACATGGGTGTGCACCCAGAGCTCGACCTGCTCTTGGCCGTCACCGGTATGCGGCGCACGCCCGAGGGTCCCGACCGGAGTCGTCAGCTCGTAGCCCACGCCCTGGACGTCCAGTACGAGCCCGCTCGGCTCTTCGGAGAGGACGCGTCCACGCAGCCAGCCCAGCATCGAGACCGGCCGTATAGCGCGGCTCGGTGGCCATTGCTCCTTTTACCGTTCGCGAGCCTCGTGTTATGGCCCGCGCATGCGGACGGTCCTGGTACTAGCGCTGCTGCTGGCTGGCTGCGGCGGCTCCTCGAGCGAGACGCCGCCGCCGCTCGAGCCCGATCCGACCAGTTACCGCTACTCGGGTCCGCGTATGCCGCGGGCGAGCGATGCGGTAGCGGCCGCCGCTGAGCCCGAGCTGGAGGCTGAGCCGAGCGTGGCGGCCGCGAAGAGCTCGGCTCGTGAGACGTGGGGCGACGGCACGCCCGCTCAGCCGCCGCCCGCGTCGTCGACGCAGGGCATCGAATTCCAGTGACCGCGAAGCTCAGAACGAGCCGGACAAGCTCACGCCGCTAAACTTGGGGCCCAGCATCGGGAGTAGCGTCAAGCGGCGCCCGCGTTCGGCGGAAGCTGCGTTGGCCTTCGCGACGCGCTTGCCGTCGAGCACGGCCCACACGACGCCGCCCGCGACCGCGGCCAGGCCGACGCCCAGCAGGACGCCCGAGACGTTCATTGCGGTCCGAGCGTCGTTGCCTTTGTCGATCGCCTCCTGGCTGTCGCATTCGGCGCGACCGCCCGCGCCGCACTCGGCAGTGGCTTCGTCCAACTTTTTCTTGTTGGTGGTCAGACCGCCGATACCAACGAGGGTGGCAACGCCGCCGACGCCGATGACGATCCAGGGACCCACCGAGCGCCGAGCCTGGGGCGCGGGTGCGGGCTCCACGGGTGCGTTGCCCGCGCCGTTGGCAGCGGCAGCTCCGGTTGCGGCGGGGGGTGGAAGCGCAGCTACTGCGGCGTCTTCCTCGGCGATCTTCTTTTTGAGCACGTCCACGCGCCGATTGATCTGGTCCTTCTCGCCGCTGTTGGGCTCGCGCGCCAGAAACGTCTCCAGCGCGACGACGGCCTGTCGCTTGCGACCAGCCAGCTCGTAAGCGCGGGCCAGATTCAGCAGCAGCGGGTTGGCGGTGCAATCCCGTCGGTAGGCGTCTTCCCAGTAATCGATCGCGCGCGCGTAATCGGCCTCGTTGAACGAGGCGTTACCGGCCTGAAATGCGCCCTTGGCGGCCGCGACCTCCGCGTCCGTGGGCTCGCGCCCGCAGTCCGGGTAGGTCTTGGTGGGCTCCTCCGCGCTCGCCAGGGCCGGTATGGCCATCACTGCGAGGGCGACGAGCAACGTCTTCAAAGTTCTCAGCATGCGTGTCCCGAGCGGTAAAAAAGAAATGCTTGCGCGCTAGCATAGGAGCAGCGCTTGCCTGATCTCAACGTTTCGCCGTTCCTAGCAGCGGCGGGCGGGCGTTGGGCTACGCGGCGGCGCTGCCTACCGAGTCGATGGCAGGAGCTTAGCCGATCGGCCAAGCGGCCGGAAAGGTGCTTGCGGTGCGGTCTTGTGCCGCGGGCGCGATCGTGGCGAAGTTTCACGCGGTGAGATCGTCTTC
>DATDEV010000103.1:0-6989 GCA_036522995.1 Polyangiaceae bacterium | reverse complement strand
GACCATTGAGACCACCGAGGGCTCGCCCAGCACGCTGAGCCTGCTCTTCGCCGAGGGGCTGTATACCGACTATCTGCGAGACCCGAGCACGGTGACGCCGGAATGGCGCACCTACTTCGATGCGCTGGGCAAGGAAGGCGCTTTCGCGCGCACGCCTAAGGTCGGACCCGAATTTCGTCCGGCGAGCGTCTTCAACCCGGCGACCAGCAAGGGCGCTTTCGCCGCGAAGAGCAACGGGCACGTCAACGGTCACGCCGCCGTGAACGGTCATGGCGTGAGCAACGGCAACGGCAATGGGATGTTGGCGCAAGGCGTGTCGGACGCAGCGGTGCGTCAGGATCGCGCTGACGCGCTGGTGCGCGCCTACCGCGTGCGCGGCCACATGATCGCCAAGATCGACCCGCTCGGGCTACCGCGACCCACGCAAGCCGAGCTCGATCCGGAGTTCTACGAGCTGACCGGCCACGACCTCGAGCGCAAGTTTTCGAGTCGCACCATCTTCGGTGCGCAGACGCTCACGCTGCGCGAGATCCTGACGCGGCTGCGCAATACCTATTGCCGTTCGATCGGCGTGCAGTTCATGCACATCGACGACCTCAAGGTGAAAAACTGGCTGCAGGACCGCATGGAGGGCTCGGAAAACCGCATCCAGCTCTCGCGCGCCGAGCAGTTGCGCATTCTGACCAAGCTGACCGATGCCTCGATCTTCGAGGAGTTCATCCAGAAGAAGTTCGTCGGCGCCAAGAGCTTCTCGCTGTCTGGCTCGGAGAGCTTGATTCCACTGCTCGCCTTCGCCATCGATCGCGCCGCCGAGCACGGCGTCGACGAGATCGTGCTGGGCATGGCGCACCGCGGGCGCCTCAACGTGCTCGCCAACATCATGGGCAAGAACCCGCGCGAGATCTTCCGCGAGTTCGAGGACAGCGACCCGCAGCTCTACTACGGCAGCGGCGACGTCAAGTACCACCTCGGGCACAGCTCCGACTTCATCACCGAGAGCGGCAAAAAGGTTCACCTGTCGCTGTGCTTCAACCCCAGCCATCTGGAGTACGTCAACCCGGTGGTGATCGGTCGCACGCGCGCCAAGCAGGATCGCGCCGGAGACCTCACGCGCTCCAAGAAGATCGCTTTCACCATCCACGGTGACGCTGCGTTCGCGGGCGAAGGTGTGATTCAGGAAACGCTGAACATGAGTCAGGTGGACGCGCACACCACCGGCGGCACCATCCACGTCATCATCAATAACCAGATCGGCTTCACGACCCCGCCCTCGCAGGCGCGCTCGACGACCTACGCCACCGACGTGGCGAAGATGCTGCAAATCCCGATCTTCCACGTCAACGGCGAGGACCCGGAGGCGGTGGCCCAGGTGGTGCGCCTGGCCATGGATTTCCGCGACACGTTCCTGCGCGATGTCGTGATCGACATGTATTGCTACCGTCGCTACGGTCACAACGAGAGCGACGAGCCTTCGTTCACGCAGCCGCTGCTGTACGCGGCCATCGCCGAGCGCAAGAGCGTGCGCGAGGGCTACCTCGGGCATCTGACCAAGCTCGGTGAGATCACCGTGGCCGAGGCCGATCGCATCGCGGTCGAGCGGCGCGAGCACCTGGAGCGCGAGCTGTCCGAAGCGCGCCGCAAGGACTACGTGCGCGTGCAGGATTGGCTGGGCGGCTTCTGGAAGGGCTACCGCGGCGGCCCCGAGAGCGACGTGCCCGACGTCGACACCGGCGTGGACCGCGCGCGCTGCCAGGAGCTGATCCTGCGCCAGCAGCAGCTACCCGACAGCTTTCACCCACATCGCCAGATCGAGAAGCTGCTCGGCGAACGCACCGCCATGGGCAACGGCGAGAAGCCGCTCAACTGGGGTATGGCAGAGCTGCTGGCTTTCGCCTCACTCGTCACCGAGGGCACGCGCGTGCGCCTGACCGGTCAGGATTGCGGTCGTGGCACCTTCAGCCACCGCCACGCGGTGCTGCACGACGTGCAGGACGGGCACACCTACATGCCGCTCTGTCACATGGCGCCCGACCAGGGGCCGATCGAGATCTACAACTCGGTTCTGAGCGAAGCCGGCGTGCTCGGCTTCGAATACGGCTACAGCCTGGACTGGCCGGACGCGCTCGTGCTGTGGGAGGCTCAGTTCGGCGACTTCGCCAACGCAGCTCAGGTGATCATCGATCAGTTCCTGGTCAGCGCCGAAGACAAGTGGAAGCGGCTGTCCGGCCTGGTCATGCTCTTGCCCCACGGCTACGAGGGGCAGGGGCCGGAGCACTCGAGCGCGCGGCTGGAGCGCTTCCTGGCGCTAGCGGCCGAGGAGAACATCCAGGTCGTGCAGCCGACGACGCCGGCTCAGTACTTTCACGCGCTCAGGCGCCAGGTGTTGCGGCCCTGGCGTAAACCGCTGGTGGTGTTCACGCCCAAGAGCCTCTTGCGCTTGCCTCAGTGCGTGAGCAGCTTGGAGGAGTTCGGCAGCGTCGGCTTCCAGCGCGTGATTGGCGATCAGCGCGGGCTGAAGAAGGCTGCTCGAGTGCTGCTATGCACGGGCAAGGTGTTCTACGATCTCGAGAAGCGCCGCGCCGAGCTGGGGCGAAACGACATCGCCATCGTGCGCATCGAGCAGCTGTATCCGCTGCCCGACCGGGTGCTGCGAGCCGCCGTGGATCACTTCGACGACGGCACTCAGTTCGTGTGGGTGCAGGAAGAGCCCGAGAACATGGGCGCCTGGCGGCACATGCGCGTGCGCCACGGCTCGATGATGTTCGGTCGCTTCCCGTTCTCGGGCGTCTGCCGCACCGAGTCGGCCAGTCCGGCCACCGGTTCCCACAGCTGCCACAAGCTCGAACAGCAAGAGCTCCTCGAACGCGCCTTCGCCTAGAAGCCCGATCAACAGGGAGGCGGGGAGGCGGGGAGACGAGCATTTGGGGGGGCGAACGCGCGACACCGCGCGGGGCCGTACCCATCTCGTCCACCGCCACCAAGCTTTCCCATCAAAAATACTCCCCGTCTCCCCGCCTCCCTGTTTTTCTTGTTCTCGTTGACGAACGGGGGCGAGGGGAAGAGAGTAGCGCCGCGAATTTCCTAGGATTGTCGAAAAATGCCCATCGAGCTCAAGGTGCCACCAGTCGGAGAGTCGATCACGGAAGTGCAGATCGGCGATTGGTTGAAGGCCGAAGGTGACAGCGTTTCGCGCGACGAGATCATCGTCAAGATCGAGACCGATAAGGTGACGGTGGATCTACCGGCACCGACCAGCGGTACGATCACGCAAATCAAGGTGAAGAAGGGTGCCGTCGCCCAGGTTGGCGAAGTCATCGGCTTCATGGAAGAAGGCGCGGCTGCCGCCAAGCCGAAGGCCGCGTCGACCCCGCCCTCGGCGCCGCCGCCCGCAGCTGCCGAGCCCGAGCCGGCGAAGAGCGTGCGCGAGACCATTCCTCCGCAAGGCTTCGCGCGGGTCATGCCGTCGGCCAGGCGCGCGCTCAAGGAGCGCGGCGTGCAGGCCGACGACGTCGAAGCCACGGGACCCGGCGGCCGCATCCTGAAAGAGGACGTGCTGCGTACGACGGCGCGTAGCGAAGCCAAGCCAGCGGCGACCAGCAGCGACAAGCTCGAAGAAGTCGTGCCGATGAGCCCGTTCCGCAAGAAGATCGCGGAACGCCTGGTGCAATCGCAGCAGACTGCGGCGCTGCTCACGACCTTCAACGAGGTCGACATGAGCGCCGCCATGGCGCTGCGCAAGGAGTACCAGGAAAACTTTCAAGAGAAGTACGGCATCAAGCTCGGCTTCATGTCGTTCTTCGTGAAGGCTGCCATCGACGCGCTCAAGCTGGTGCCGGCGGTCAACGGCGAGATTCGCGGCTCCGACATCGTGTACAAGAACTACTTCGACATCGGCGTGGCGGTCGGCGGCGGCAAGGGCCTGGCCGTGCCGGTGATTCGCAGTGCCGATCGACTGAGCTTCGCCGAGGTGGAGCAGACGATCGCCGACTTTGGCAAACGCGCCAAGGACAACAAGCTCGAGCTTTCCGAGCTGATGGGCGGGACGTTCACTATCTCGAACGGCGGCATCTACGGCTCGCTGCTTTCGACGCCGATCGTGAACCCGCCACAGAGCGGCATTCTGGGGCTGCACGGCATTCAGGATCGGCCGATCGCGCTGAACGGCCAGGTCGTCATCCGGCCCATGATGTACGTCGCGCTCACCTACGACCATCGCTTGGTCGACGGGCGCGAGGCCGTCACGTTCCTCAAGCGCATCAAGCACTGCGTCGAAGCTCCGACGCGCATGCTGCTCGAGGTATGAATTGACCACTCAATACGACCTGATCGTCATCGGTGCTGGCCCTGGCGGCTACGTGGCCGCGATCCGCGCGGCGCAGCTGGGGCTGAACACTGCGTGCATCGATGCCGAGGCTGCGCTCGGTGGCACCTGCTTGCGCGTCGGCTGCATCCCGAGCAAGGCGCTGCTCGAAGCTAGCGAGCGCTTTCACGAAGCGGGCCATGCGCTCGGCGACTTCGGGGTTCGGGTCAGCGGCGTGGAGCTCGATCTCGAGCGCATGCTGAAGCGCAAAGAGGGCATCGTCAGTGGCCTCACCCAAGGCGTGGCCGGCCTGTTCAAGAAGAACAAGATCACCCGCTATCACGGCCGCGCGCGCATCACGGGCCCCGGCACCGTTTCGGTGAGCGGTCCCGACGAGGTGCAGCTGCAGGCCAAGCACGTGATCATCGCGACCGGCAGCAAGGTCGCGCAGCTGCGCGGTGTAGAGCTGGACGGTGATCGCATCGGCACCAGCACCGAGGCACTGAGCTACCCGAGCGTTCCGGAGCACCTGGTGGTGATTGGAGCGGGCTACATCGGGCTGGAGCTGGGCTCGGTGTGGCGGCGACTCGGCGCGAAGGTCACGGTGCTCGAGTACCTCGAGCGCATCCTGCCCGGTATGGACGCGGAGCTGGCCCGCGAGGCCCAGCGCGTGTTCGAGAAGCAGGGCATCGAGTTCAAGCACGGCGTGCGCGTCACTTCTGCCACCCGCAATGGCGACCAGGTGACGATCGGCATCGATGGGCAAGAGAGCGTGCTCTGCGATCGGGTGCTGCTGGCCGTGGGGCGCGTGCCCAACACCGATGATTTGGGCCTGGCCGCGGTCGGCATCGAGCTCGACCCGCGTGGCCGCATTCCGATCGACGATCACTTCCGCACCTACGTGCCTGGTTTTTACGCCATCGGCGACGTGGTGCGCGGCCCGATGCTGGCGCACAAGGCCGAAGAGGAGGGCGTGGCTTGCGTCGAGCAGATCGTGACCGGCTTCGGTCACGTGAACTACGACGCGATCCCAGGCGTGGTGTACACGCACCCCGAGATCGCTTCGGTGGGCAAGACCGAGGAAGAGCTATCGGCGCAGAACGTGCCCTACAAGAAGGGTATCTTTCCGTTCGCGGCCAACGGCCGAGCGCGCGCGCTCGGCGCCACCGAGGGCCGCGTGAAGATCCTCGCGCACGCCGAGACCGATCGCATCTTGGGCGTGCACATCATCGGCCCGCGCGCTGGCGACCTGATCGCCGAGGCTGCCGTCGCCATCGAGTTCTCGGCCAGCGCGGAAGACATCGCCCGCTCCTCCCACGCTCACCCAACGCTAGCCGAAGCCATGAAAGAAGCGGCGCTAGCCGTCGATCGCCGCGCCATCCACATTTGAGCGCGAGGCGAGGTCGGGCACGGGGCACCGCCAGACCTCTGGGCCAACACGCGCTGGGGCGCGCTAGGGCTGGCCCCAGCGCTACGAGACAGGGCCCCAGCGCTACGCGACAGAGACAGGGCGGAGCTACGACGCTGCTGCGAGGGAATTGGGCGCTGGCTCATGCCCAAACTCCACGCTGACCGCCAGGCCCGCACTGGACCACTCCTGAAACAATCCCTGCGCTAGCGACGAGAGCGCATGGCGCAGCCGGCCGCTGCTGCGTTCTGGTGCTGTCAGGTACAGCGCGCCGTCGCGCTGTTTGGCCATCAGACCCAAGAGCAGCCCGGAAAGCTTGCGCCGCGCTGCCTCGGCAGCGGCGTCCGTGCGCTCGTTGCAGGCGATGGCCACGCTCGAGAGCTTGATTCCCCGTCCGAAAAGCTGGTCGAGGTCGCTCGCGATGCGCTCGCACAGCTGGGCAGGCGTTTCGCCCTCCAGTTGCGTCAGAACGCGGCGGGCCTGCTCCAGGAGCGGTCCTGTAGAAACCGTCGCTGCCAGCTCGGGCCAGCTGGCGCCAAGCTCCATAACGACCAAAAGCCCGGTGCCGTTCGTCTTCTTGCGCATGGCTACTTCCTCTTACCTACACCTCTCCATATTCCTCCCCCTGTGAAGGGGCCAAAAATTCGGCGGGTTCGCGCGGAAGATCGCCTGTTAGTATATAAGGTTTGTATGAGCGGGACTCTGCTTAACACGCGTCGTGTGTTTGCCTCGGCTTTGCTGGGTGCGTCCTTGTTGGGGCTGGTGAGCCCAGCCTTCGCGCAAAGCGACGAGCAGCGCGCTGGCGCCCGCACGCTGGCGACCGAAGGTGCGGCCGCGTTCAACGACGGGCGCTTCAAGGATGCCGTCGACTTGTTCACCAAGGCCGAGTCGCTGGTGCACGCGCCGCCGCACCTGCTGTTCTTGGCTCGCTCTCACGCCAAGCTCGGGCAGTACGTCAAGGCGCGTGAAGCCTACTTGAAGATCAGCAAGGAGCAGCTGTCTGCGACGGCACCGCAAGCGTTTCGCGACGCGCAAACCGTGGCCGAGGAAGAGCGCAAGCTGGTGGAGCCGCACATCGGGCGCCTGCTGGTGAAGGTCGAAGGCGCCGAGGGCGCCAAAGATCTGAGCGTCACCATCGACGGTCAACCGTTCTCGATCGTGCTGCTCGGTGTACCGCAGCCGATGGATCCGGGCGACCACACCATCAGCGCGACCGCTACTGGCTTCAAAGCGACGCCGGCCCACGTGACGCTCAAAGACGCGGGGCAGGGCGCGGTCACG